>JACRMK010000009.1 GCA_016235055.1 Chloroflexota bacterium
CCAGCAATTCTCAATTTGGCTTTGTACGGGTACTTTCCAATGCCGCTTGCGATGCGCTGGCTCTCAGGCGCTTGTCACGCAAGCTGGCCCGCCGAAAAAGTGGCGCTGCCCTCCCCCCCGACCCCCTCCCAACTTCGTTGGGAGGGGGCGAGATTCTTAGGGGAGGTGCGCGGCGGCTGCGCCGCCGCGCACCTCCCCGTTAGCTTTGCCCCTGCTCCCCCGCGCGCGCGGGGGAGCAGGGGCGGGGGATGAGGGGGCATATTGGCAGCCGACTCCAAAATGAGAATTGCTGAGTCGTATCTCCGTATGCTATACTGCCACACGGTCTGGCACGGCACGCCGACCAACCCATTGGATGATGGCATCTGCGCCGGCGCGCGCGGGTGTCGCCACAAGGAGCCCGCTCTATGCTCACGACTGCGGTCAAGACGCCGCGCATCGAGATCGGACAGGCGTTGCTGCCCGTGCTGCTGGATGCGCTGCCGCGCGCACTGCGCGATCGGGATATCCTATGCGTGACGTCCAAAGTCGTGGCGCTTGAACAGTCCCGTTGCGTCAAGTTGGCCGATGTTGTCGTCAGCGAAGCGGCGCGCAGTCTGCCTCAACTGGCATATTCCAAGGACTTCAAGACGTATCCGGGCCTGGCGCAACTGATCCTCGACGAATCCGACAGTCTGTTTCAGGCGCGCTTCGTCTATGTCACGCTCCGCCACTCGATCTTCATCGCCAACGCCGGGATTGACTTGTCCAATGTGCCGGACGGTTATGCGGTGCTCTGGCCGCGCGCGCCGTGGCAGTGGGCGCGCGCTTTCCGCGACACGCTGCGCCAGCGCTTTGGCATAACCCAACTGGGCATCGTCGTGACCGATTCGCACGTGGTGCCCTTTCGCCGTGGCGTGCTCGGCATCGCCCTGGCATGGAGCGGCTTCGAAGGCGTCGAGAGCCAGGTCGGCAAGCCCGACCTGTACGGCAAACCGTTGCGCTACACCGAGAAGGCGGTGGCCGACGACCTGGCGACGGCGTCGATCCTCGTGAGCGGCGAAAGCGACGAAGCAACGCCGTTCGTGCTGCACGAGGATGTCCCGGCGACGTTTACGGACCGCGCGTTTGACGACGCCGAATACTACATTGCGCCCGCAAACGATCTGTACGCCGGGATTTACGCCCCGGAATTCGAGCGATTTGCCCGCTAATCCAATGACCATTCTGATCAAGCACGGTGCGGTCGTCACCGGAGGCGCTACGGTCATGGCCGATGTGCTCATCGACGGTGAGACAATCGCGGCCATCGGCGCCAACCTGAGCGCCGGCGGCGCCGACAGCGTGGACGCCTCGGGGCTGTTCGTCCTGCCCGGCGGCATCGACGTGCACACGCATCTCGACCTGCCGGTGAGCGGCACCGTCTCGTCGGACGATTTTTATACCGGACAGCGGGCGGCGGCGTTCGGCGGCACCACGACGCACATCGACTTCGCGATCCAGCCGCGCGATGGCAGCCTGCGCGACGGCGTCGAGGCGTGGCAGCGCAAGGCAGACGGCAAAGCGTGCATCGACTACGGCTTCCACGCCAACGTGTCGAACTTCCGCGATGAGCTGCTGGACGAGCTGCCCGGTTTGCTGGCCGACGGCGTATCGTCCATCAAACTCCTGCTGGCGTATAAGGGTAGCGTCCAGGTTGACGACACGGCGCTATTCAAGACGCTGCGGCGCTGTGCCGGCAGCGGCATGCTGCCCCTGGTGCACTGCGAGAACGGCGACGCGATTGACGTGCTGGCACGCGATGCAGCCAGCCGCGGGCTGACGCAGCCGACGTACCATGCGGCGACAAGACCGGACTGGTGCGAAGCCGAAGCGACCCACCGCGCGATCATGCTGGCGGCGCTGGCCGGGTCGCCGCTGTATGTCGTGCACATGACCTGCGCCAAGTCGTTGGATGCACTGCGGTACGGGCGCGCGCAGGGCGTTTCCGTGGTCGGCGAGACATGCCCGCAATATTTCTTCTTCACGCGCGACAACCTCGCCGCGCCGGATTTCGAGGGCGCCAAGTTCGTCTGCTCGCCGCCCTTCCGCACTGCCGCCGACCAGGCGGCGCTATGGCAGGCGGTGGCCGATGGCACGCTGTCGGTCGTGTCCACCGATCACTGCCCGTTCTACTTTGATGGCGGAAAGTTCGGCGCCAAAGGCAAGGAGCTTGGGCGCGACGATTTTCGGCGCATTCCCAACGGCGTGCCCGGCATCGAGGAGCGCATGCGCTTGCTCTGGCATTTTGGCGTCGGCACTGGGCGGCTGACGCCGGCGCGCTTCGTCGAGTTGACGGCGACCAACCCGGCGCGCATCTTTGGCTTGTACCCGCGCAAAGGCGTCATCGTACCCGGCGCGGACGCCGACATTGTGTTGTGGGATCCAGCGCAGCGTCATACGTTCTCGGCGGCCACACAGAAGACACGATCAGATTACTCATTGTACGAGGGTTGGCAGACGATCGGTGGCCCGCGCACGGTGTTTCTGCGCGGTCGCGCCATCGTCGAGGGCGGGCAGTGGCGCGGCGCGCCCGGTACAGGGCAATTCCTGCGACGCGGCCCGACAGAGTGGCGAGCGTAAAGCGCGTCGGGCTTGTCGCCCCCGCAGAGTTTTGAGTATAATGTGCGCGTAACCGGGATACGATGGCACGCTAATTCCAGACCGGCACGGAAGACAACATGTCGCAACCACCCTCGCGAGGCAGCATACCGATCTTGAGTTCCGACCGGGCCGACATTTCGCTAGCCGACGTCACCCAACGCAAGGCCGCATCGACGCTGCCGTCGCGCTTCCATGCCGTGCACCTGATCGGCGTGCCGATGGACCTGGGCGCCAGTCGGCGTGGCGTCGATATGGGACCGTCAGCGGTGCGCATCGCCGGGCTGCAACTGGCGATCGAGCGCATGCAGATCGCGGTGGAAGATCGCGGCAACATCCCCATTTCGCTGCAGGAACTGGCCGAGGTGGGCGACCCGCGCCAGCGCTACCTGACAGAAATTGCGGCGGCCGCCAAGGGACTGGCCAAAGAGGTGCAATACTCGCTGGAGCGCGGCGGACTGCCAATCGCGCTGGGCGGCGACCACTCGATCGCGCTCGGCAGTATTGCCGGCGCCTCGGCGCACTATCGCAATCAGGCACAGAAGATCGGCCTGATCTGGCTCGATGCACACGGCGACCTGAACACGGCCGAAACGACGCCCAGCGGCAACATTCACGGGATGCCGCTCGCCGCCACGCTCGGCTTTGGCGATAGCGCCCTGACGCGCCTGCTGAACTTCGGGCCCAAGGTCGCCATCGAGCACTGCGCGCTCGTCGGCGTGCGCGAGCTCGATCCCGGCGAGCGCGACCTGATCCGCAATGCCGGGCTGCGCGTCTTTCCGATGAGCGAGATCGACGTACGCGGCATGAGCGCCGTCATCGAGGAAGCGATCACCATCGCCACGCGCGGCACGGCCGGCTTCCACGCGAGCATGGATATCGATTTCGTGGACCCGGTCGAGGCGGCCGGCGTCGGCACGCCGGTGCGCGGCGGAGCGACCTACCGCGAATCGCACCTGGCGATGGAGCATATCGCCGCGGCCCGCGCGCTGGTATCCATGGACATGGTCGAGATCAACCCTGTGATTGACACCCGCAATCACACCGCCGAACTGGCGGTGGAACTTATCACGTCAGCGCTGGGCAAGGTTATCCTTTGAGCCTGACGCAACCACTGGAGGGCACCCACATGCCAAGCTACGTCGATAGTCTGATGGGCAATAACGAGCGCGTCGTGTTTACCACGCGCAAGCACATGATTGTGATCGCCCGTACGCTATTCTGGACCGGCCTCGTTGCGATTGTCATCATCGTTGCATCAATCATTGGCAGCATGTTTATGCCGTTGGCTGCCTTCCTCGGCGCCCTCGTCATCGTGCCGATCGTGCAGTTGATCATGACGATCCTGGTATGGTCGCGGGAGCAGTACATCGTCACCAACCGCCGCGTGATGCGGGTCGAAGGCATACTGAACAAGAATGTGGCCGACTCGTCGCTGGAGAAGGTCAATGACGTGGTCATGGTCCAATCGTGGCTTGGCCGGCTGCTGGACTACGGCAATGTCGACATCATTACCGGCAGCGACGTGGGCATCAACCACTTCGAGCAGATCGCCGGGCCGGTCGCCTTCAAGCGCGAGATGCTGAACCAGAAAGAAGCGATGGGCGTCATGAACGATGTGGGCGCCCGGGAAAAGCGGATTCTGGAAAGCGACGCGCCCACCAAGGGCGACATCCCCGAACTGATTGCCGAGCTCGACGAACTGCGCAAGAAAGGCATCATAAACGATGCCGAGTTTGCGGCCAAGAAAGACGACTTGCTCAAGCGCATGTAGGCCGCGCCACCCCACGCACGAGGCCCGATTATGACCATGAACGCCGCCGAGATCAACCGGCTCAACAAGGAATACACGCTGTTCGAGTGGAGCGCACAAGCCAACTACCAGCCAATCGCCGTTACGCGCGCCAAAGGCTCCGAGTTCTGGGACGCCGACGGGAAGCGCTACCTCGACTTCAACTCGCAGTTGATGAACGTCAACATCGGTCACGGCGACGAGCGCGTGATCAAGGCGATACAGGATCAGGCCGCGCGCCTGTCGTACGTGTCGCCGTACCATGCCACCGACGTGCGCGGCCAACTGGGCGAGTTGCTGGCGCAGATCACGCCGGGCGACCTCCGGAAGTCGTTCTTCACACTGGGCGGCGCCGAAGCCAACGAGAACGCCATCAAGATGGCGCGCCTCGTCACCGGACGGCACAAGATCATTGCGCGCTACCGCGCCTTCCACGGCGCCACGGCCGGCGCCATGACGCTGACCGGCGACCCGCGCCGCTGGCCCAGCGAGCCGGGCATCCCCGGCGTCGTGCGTGCCATGGACCCCTACCGCTACCGCTGCCGCTGGTGCGGGGACAAGCCGGCCTGCACGCTCGACTGCCTGGGCCACATCGAGGACATCATCCAGTTTGAGGGGCCGCAGAACGTGGCCGCGGTCATTGTCGAGGGCGTCGCCGGCACCAACGGCATCATCGTGCCGCCCGACGGCTACATGCAGGGACTGCGCGAGTTGACCGCCCGGCACGGCATCGTGCTGATCGTGGACGAGGTGATGAGCGGGTTCGGACGCACCGGCGAATGGTTCGCCTGCGACCACTGGGGCGTGACGCCGGACATCATGACGGTGGCGAAGGGCCTGACCAGCGGCTACGCGCCGCTCGGCGCGACCATCGTCAACGAGCGCATTGCCCGGCACTTCGACGACCATGTGCTGTGGGGCGGCCTGACCTACGGCGGCCACGCGCTGAGCTGCGCGGCCGGCATCGCGTGCATCAATGTCTACAAAGAAGACCGCCTGATCGAGCGCGCGAAGGCGATGGGGAAATACCTGGGCGAGCAACTGGAAGCGCTCAAACAGAAGCACCCGTCGGTCGGGGACGTGCGCTACCTCGGCCTGTTCTCCATTGCCGAGATCGTGCGCGACCCCGCGACCAGGGAGCCCATGGCGCCGTTCAATGCCACGGCGGCACAGATGGGGCCGATGGCCGAGGTCAACAAGTTCTTCCGCGCCAACGGGCTGTACACATTTGTGCGCTGGAACACGTTCTTCGTCAATCCGCCGCTGTGCGTCACGAAGGAAGAACTGGACGAAGGTCTCGCGATCATCGACCGCGCGCTGGAGATTACCGACGACTACGTCATCGTGTAGGCCGATGACACACACAAATCAAAAAGCCGATCACGAATGTGACCGGCTATTGGTTATCTGCTACGAGCCGTCCTTCACGCAGAATGGCTGTCACCGCGCGCAGAGCCGAGCGGAGTCCGGGTCGAACCGGCAGCGAAACGGCGCGAACTACTCGGCGGCACCGAAGCGGGTGACGAGGCGCTCTTCGATGCGCTTGATCGCCGCTTCGATGGTGCAGCTTTCGGCGAGCGCGATCTCGCCGGCCAACATGTCGCGCGCGCGGGTGTAGAAATCCTGATCCGTGGCCGACAACTTCTTCTTCAGACCGCGCCAGTGCAGGTTGCGCACGATCTCGGCCCACACTTTCGGATCGCCTGACTTGAGCATCTGGGACAGGTGGGCCTGGCGCTCCGTGAAGCTGTTCGGGCATGCCGTCGGGCGGCCGTCGATCACATTGAGCACTTCATTGGCCTTGCTGCGCACCATGGCCGAGCGCAGCCCGATCATCAGCACATTGTTGACCGGCACCAGCACGCGCCGCGTGCCGGCCGTCATGAGGCTGATCACATAGTAACTACTGCCACTTTCGGCCGCGCTGACGTTATGCGTCTCGATGCCGCAAATAACGCCGGCGCCGTGCGCAGGATGCACGACTTTATCGCCTACCCTGAAACCACTCATCTCCGCCTCCTTGTGCTTGCACTCTTCGGCTGATGGGACGGACCCGAGGTTTTCTCGGTCCGGGATGCTGGTTTGTTCAAGGACGTCGCGGGCTGAGTGCCCGCCGGCTTGTTGTCGTCTGATGGTGGCGTGGGCGCTTTTTTCGCGGGCGGCTCGGGCGCCGCTGCGGGTGTGCCGCCCGTAATTGCTGCGCGCGCGGCCAGCGCGATGAGACGCTGAACCGTGTCGCCCTGCTTAAGTTCGACCAGCGTCGCGCCCTTCTTGACCCGGCCGGCCCGGCCAATGAGTTTGGCCTGCGTCACCAGCGCGGTGCCTTTGGCCGACAGTAAGGTGGCCTGGTCTTCATCACCGGCCACCCACGCGCCGACCAGCGGGCCGCTGCGTGCATTGAGTTCTGCCGTCCGGACGCCGACACCGTGGCGGTTCTGCCTGGGGTACTCGGACAGCTTGGTGCGTTTGCCGTGGCCGGATGCCGATACAGTGACCAGATCGGTGCCGGCACTGGCCAGGCCAAAACCGACCACGGTGGCATTGTCGGCCAGCTTGACGCCTGCCACACCGCCGGCGACCAGGCCCATCGGTCGCACCTGATCCTCGCCGAAGCAGATGGCGTTGCCGTCGCTCGTTACCAGCAAATACTCATCCGCGCCGTTGCTTATGGCCGCGCCAACCAGTTCGTCGCCGTCGTCCAGTTTCATCGCGACGGTGCCACTGGCGCGGGTGCCGCCCAGTTCGCTCAACGCCGAGCGCTTGACCTGCCCGCGCTTCGACGCAGTCACCAGATACGCTTCCGCGCCTTCCGGCAGCGGCGGCAGTGCCACGGCACAGATCAGGCGCTCATCGCTTTCGATCGATGCCAGCGTGCCGGCCGGCACGCCATCCGCGTTCTGCGTCTGATCGGGGATCTGCGATACGCGCGCGCGGAAGCCGCGCCCGCGCTGCGAAAGCAGCAGCAGCTCGTCGCGGTTGTTGGCCAGGCCGTACCACGCCAGCTCTTTTTCCGCGCGCGAGCGCCGCCCCGGATTGAGCAGGCGCGTGACACGGCCGTTCTGCAGACCCATCACCATCACAGGCACATCGGCAATCAGGTCTTCCGGTTTCACTTCGCCCAGCTCGCCTTCCACAATCGTGGAGCGGCGCTTGTCGCCGTAGATGGCCTTCAGATCGGCCATGTCCTCCTTGATCAGCAGGAGAATCTTTTGCGGGTGGGCCAGCAGATCTTTCAAGTGCGCGATCAGCTGCTTGATCTCTTTGTGCTCTTCCTCGATCTTCTGCCGCTCGAGGGCCGCCAGGCGTCGCAGTTGCAGGTCGAGGATGGCCGTGGCCTGCCGCTCGCTGAGCTTGAAGCGTTTCATCAATCGCTCGCGCGCGGTGTCGGTGTCCGGCGCCTGCCGGATCGTCTTGATCACCTCGTCGAGGTGCGCCAGTGCGATCAGCAGCCCTTCCAGGATGTGCCCGCGCTCCTCGGCTTTGCGCAGATCGTGCTCCGAGCGGCGCGTGATAATCGTGCGCCGGTGCTCGATGAACAATTGCAGCGCGCGCTTCAGCGGCAGCAGCTTGGGCTCGCCGTCCACCAGCGCCAGCATCGTGATGCCGAACGTCGTTTGCAGCGGCGTGTATTTGTACAACTGCTTTAACACCGCTTCGGGGCCCACGGTACGCGTCAGTTCGATGACCACACGCATGCCCTGGCGGTCCGACTCATCGCGCAGGTCGCTGATGCCGTCAATGCGTCCGTCGCGCACCAGCTCGGCGATGCGCTCGATCAGGCTGGTCTTGTTTACCTGGTACGGCAATTCGGTGATGATGATGCTGGAGCGCCCGCGCGACAGCTCTTCGAAGTGCGTCTTGGCCTGCACGATCACGCGGCCTTTGCCGGTGGCGTACGCCTGCTTAATATTGTCCTCGGAATCCTTGCCGCCGGCGTAGCGGTACACCAGACCGGCCGTCGGAAAGTCCGGGCCGTGCACGAACTTCATGAGATCGTCGACATCGATCCGATCGAGTTGTTTATAGTTGTCGATCAGGTAGCTGAGGGCGTCGCAAACTTCACTGAGATTATGCGGGGGGATGTTCGTGGCCATCCCGACGGCGATGCCGGTTGAGCCGTTGACCAGCAGGTTGGGGAGCGCGGACGGCAGGATGGCCGGTTCCTTCAGCGAGCCGTCGAAATTGTCGCTGAAATTGACCGTGTCCTTCTCGATATCATTCAACACGTCCTGCGCGATGGCCGACAGCCGGGCTTCGGTATAGCGCATGGCGGCGGCGCTGTCGCCATCGACCGATCCGAAGTTGCCCTGCCCGTCGACCAGCGGGTAACGCATGGAGAAGTCCTGCGCCAGCCGCACCATCGCATCGTAGACCGCCGCATCACCGTGCGGGTGGTACTTGCCCAGCACCTCGCCGACGATACGCGCCGATTTCTTGTACGGCGAATTGTGGCGCAACCCCATGTCGTACATGGCGTACAGCACGCGGCGCTGCACCGGCTTGAGCCCGTCGCGGACGTCCGGCAGTGCGCGGGCCACGATGACGCTCATCGCGTAATCGAGATACGCGACCTGCATCGTCTGGTCGATATCGATTTGCTTGACGGTTCCGATGCCCATGACACCATCCGGCGCCGGGGGCGCCGCGCGCTGCGCGACGGCCCCCGGCCCGTGCTAGAAACTTAATACTCGCGCTGTTGCGCCTGCTGTTCCTTGCGGCGAGCTTTGCGCGTGGCGCGCTGCTTGGCCTTGCGCTTCTCCTCGCTTTTGGAAACATACCAGCGTTTCTTGCGATAAGTGCTGAGGACGCGGCTGTCGGCCACTTCCTTGCGGAACCGCTTGAGAAGGCTTTCCTGGGATTCGCCCGGTCTGATGAGAACGGTCATGTATGCGTTGTCACCTCCTTGCTCGTGAGAAATCGGCCAGCAGAAAAAAGAGAAGCGTGGTACAAAACGACTGCTCCGCGCTTCTCTGTAAATCGTTAGCGCTTGTCGCCCTCGCCGTCGGACAACTTCGGCTCGAGGCTGATGCGCTGCTTGATGGGATCGACGTTTAGAATGCGCAGGGCGATGTGCTCGCCCGTGCGCAGGCGGGGCTGGCCCTGCATTTCGCTGACATGCACCAGGCCCTCGACGCCCGGCTCCAACTGCACGAATGCGCCGAAGTCGGTCACGTTCGTCACGGTGCCTTCAACCGACTGGCCGCGCTGGTAGCGGTCGCTGATGTTCGACCACGGATCGGGGCGCGTGCGCTTGATGCTCAGGCCGATGCGCCCCTTGTCGCGCTCGATGCGCATCACCATCACGCTGACTTCCTGGCCGATGTGCAGAGCGTCCGACGGGTGCTTGACGCGCTCGTAGGAGATCTCCGACACATGGATCAGGCCGTCCACGCCGCCCAGATCGACAAACGCGCCGAAATCCGTCAGGTTGCTGACGCGGCCGCTGCGAACCTGGCCTTCCTGCAACTCTTCCATCAGGCGCTCGCGCTGCGACTTGCGCCACTGGCGCACCGCCTGCCGCTCCGAGAAGATCAGGCGGCGACGGGCCTGATCGACCTCGATCACCTTCAGCGGCAGCTTCATGCCGACCATCTTCTGCAGCCAGCTATCGTCAATCGGCTGCGGGGGCTGGCCTTCGGCCGCCGGGGCCTGCTGGACCACCGTCACGCCAGGCGGCCGCGAAGCCACCTGCGAGGCGGGGATAAAGCCGCGCAGGCGCCCGAACGGCACGATGAGGCCGCCCTTGTTGAACGTGCTGACCACGCCCTCAAAAATCTCGCCCGACTTGTGCATCGTCTCAGCTTTGATCCAGTCTTCGGCTGATTTGGCTTGATTGAGGGACAGAACAGCTTCCTCATCGGAGGTCTCGCCGCGCACAATGTAGACATTGAGCTCCTGGCCCACGGCCAGCCGCGCGCGCAATTCCGGGGCCAGCTTCTCAATCTCACCGGAGGGGATAATGCCCTCCTTCTTGCCGCCAATGTCGACGGCAATGCGGCTTGATTCGATTGAGACGATCTTGCCCTGGCGGATGTCGCCGGCCTTGGGCGGAACGAAGTCATACTCGCTCTGCCGGAGCAGGTCTTCCATTGGGTTGGGTACTTGATTCTGCTGATCCTGTTCTGTCACGTCGGGTGCTAAGCTCCTCTTTTGGAGTCTGGGTTTCGTCGTTCAGCCGGCGCGTCGCATGATTGGCGCGCCGGCGGTGCTAGTCTTCATCATCCAACTCGTCATCGTCGGCATCCGGCAAAGACAGCGCCGTGCTGATGCCCGGGTTGGCCGACAATGCCGCCGCCCCTTCGAGCAACTTGAAGCCGGTGCCCGCCGGGATCAACTTGCCGATGATGACGTTTTCCTTCAGGCCGTGCAGATCGTCGCGCTTGCCCTCGATCGCCGCGCTGGCCAGCACGTTGATCGTGTGCTGGAACGACGAGGCCGCCAGGAACGACTCGGTGTTCAGCGCCGCCTTGGTAATGCCGAGCAGTTGCGGAACCGCCGTCGACGGGCGCTTGCCCTCGGCGAGCAGGCTCTGGTTCATCTCGGCAAATTCCAGCGCGTCCACCAGTTGTCCGCTCAGGTACTGCGACTCGCCGACCGTGCGCACTTTCACGCGCCGCAGCAACTGCCGCATGATCACTTCGATGTGCTTGTCGTTGATGGCCACGCCCTGCGAGCGGTACACCTTCTGCACCTCGTCCAGCAGGTACTGCTGCACCGCCTCGCGCCCCTTGATCTTCAGGATCGTATGCGGGTTCAGCGCGCCGTCGGTCAGTTGCTGGCCGGCCGCCACTTTGTCATTTTCCTCCACGCGCAGGCGCGCGGTCGGCGGCACGTCGTACTCCACTTCGTCGCGGCTTTCGCGGCGCACGACGATCTTGCCGTCGCCCACGGTGATCTTGCCGCCGAACCTGGCGACGATCTCCTTTTCACCGCGCTTGGCCAGCACCGCGCCGTCGTCCACCTGCTCGCCCGTCTCGGTCAGCACCTTGTAGTTGCCCGGCAGGTCGTACTCGTCACGGGCAATCGACGACGAGATGATCTTAAGCAACCGCTGATCGCCGTCGCGCTCGACGTGCGCGGTGCCCGAAATCTCGGCGACGATCGCCTCGCCCTTGGGGTTGCGCGCCTCGAACAGCTCTTGCACACGCGGCAGGCCGCGCGTGATGTCCGCCTCGCCGGCCACGCCGCCGGTGTGGAACGTGCGCAGCGTCAACTGCGTGCCTGGTTCGCCGATCGACTGTGCGGCA
The DNA here is from genome assembly GCA_016235055.1 of Chloroflexota bacterium. Taxonomy (NCBI): domain Bacteria; kingdom Bacillati; phylum Chloroflexota; species Chloroflexota bacterium. The sequence goes on from JACRMK010000009.1 coordinate 11,659, forward strand.
ATGACACCCACCGCTTCGCCGATCATCACCAGGCCGTTGCGAGCCATGTCGCGGCCATAGCACTTGGCACAGATGCCGTAGCGCAACTCGCAGGTCATTGGAGAGCGCACGCGGACCTCGGTGACTCCGGCGTGCTTGATCATCTCCAGATGGTCTTCAATGATCATCTCCCCGTCGGGAAGGAGAATCTCTTTCGTTTTCGGGTGGCGCAGCGGGCCGACCGTTACGCGGCCGAGCACGCGCTCCGCCAGACCCGCCAGACCGGAACCCGGCGCGGGGGCGCGCAGAATAATGCCCTTCTCCGTGCCGCAGTCTTCGGAGTTGATGATGCTCTCTTGCGCCACGTCCACCAGGCGCCGCGTCAGGTAGCCGGCGTCGGCCGTGCGCAGCGCGGTGTCGGCCAGACCCTTGCGCGCGCCGTGCGTCGAGATGAAGTACTCCAGCGCGGTCAGGCCTTCACGGAAGTTCGAGCGGATCGGCAGCGAGATGATGCGTCCGACCGGGTCGGCCATCAGGCCGCGCATGCCGGCCAACTGGCGAATCGGCTGAAAGCCGCCCTTCGTCGCGCCCGACGTGGCCATGATGTAGATCGGCCCGCGCGGGTTCATCGCCTTCTGCACCTGGTCGGTCACGTCGTCCGTCGCCTTCGTCCACAACTCGACGGTCTTGACGTACTTCTCGTCCTCGGTGATCAGGCCGCGCCGGTACTGGCGCTCGACCTCGGTCACCTGCGCGCCGACCGCGTCCAGGATGGCTTGCTTCGTCTCCGGCACATTGATATCGCTCAGCGCGATCGTCAGGCCGGAACGCGTGGCGAACTTAAAACCGATATCCTTGATGTCGTCCACAAACTTGGCCGTCACGTCCGCGCCGAGCTTGTAGAACGAATCCGAGATCAGCTTCTTGAGCTTGCCTTTGTCGTAGGTGTCGTTGCAAAAGCGAATGTCCTCGGGCACGATCGCATTGAACAGGCAGCGCCCAACCGTCGTTTCAATCACCTCGCCCTTTTTCTTGCCGGGCGCCACAAACCAGTACTTCACCTTGGCATGAATGCCGATTTGCCCGGCTTCATAGGCAAAGGTGACCTCGTCAATCGAGCCGAACGTCTTGCCATCGCCCTTGTGCGGCCCCTCCTCGTCCATGGTCAGGTAATAGCAGCCCAGTACCATGTCCTTCGAGGGACCAACAATCGGCTCGCCGTTGGCCGGACGCAGCAGGTTGTGCGACGACAGCATCAGACCGCGCGCCTCGGCCTTGGCCGCTTCCGACAACGGGATGTGCACGGCCATCTGGTCGCCGTCGAAGTCGGCGTTGAACGCTTCGCAGACCAGCGGGTGAATCTGAATGGCATCGCCGTCCACCAGCGTCGGCAGGAACGCCTGAATGCCCAGGCGGTGCAGTGTCGGTGCGCGGTTGAGCAGGATCGGATAGTCGTGCACGACCTCTTCAAGCACTTCCCAGACTTCGGGCTTCATCTGCTCGATGATGCGCTTGGCGCCCTTCACGTTGTGCGCGAAGTTGTTCTCGACCAGCTTGTTGACGACGAACGGCTTGAACAGTTCCAGCGCCATGCGCTTCGGCAGGCCACACTCGTGCAGGCGCAGATGCGGGCCGACCACGATCACCGAGCGGCCGGAGTAGTCCACGCGCTTGCCGAGCAGGTTGCGGCGGAAGCGCCCCTGCTTGCCCTTCAGCATGTCGGACAGCGACTTCAGCTTGCGCTTGCCGCGCAGCGAGACGGCCTTGCCGCGCCGCGAGTTATCAATCAGCGAGTCGACCGCTTCCTGCAGCATGCGCTTCTCGTTGCGCACGATCACGTCGGGCGCGCCGAGTTCCAGCAGGCGCTTGAGGCGGTTGTTGCGGTTGATGACGCGCCGGTACAGGTCGTTCAGGTCGGACGTCGCGAAGCGACCGCCGTCCAACTGCACCATCGGGCGCAGTTCCGGCGGGATGACCGGCAACACGGTCAGGATCATCCACTCCGGGCGGTTCGCCGACTTGCGCAGCGCCTCCACCACCGCCAGGCGCTTGGTCGCCTTCTTGCGGCGCTGGCGCGACTGCGTCGCGCGCATTTCGGCGCGCAATTCCTTCGCCATCCGCTCGAGATCGATATTCTGCACGATCTCATACAGCGCCTCGGCGCCCATGCCGGCGCGGAACACACCCGGGTACTTATCATTCAGTTCGCGGAAGCGCGATTCCGTCATGAAGTCCATGACGGCCAGTGAGCGCAGCTCATCGCGCAGATCTTCGTACTTGGTCTGCACCGCCTGCTGCTCGCGATCAAGCTCGTCGTCCAGGTGACCAAAACGCTCCTGGGCCTCGGCCTTGATCCGTTCCAGCTCCACGTCATAGTTGGCGCGGCTGTTAGCCTGGTCGTCCTTGAGCTTGTCCTGCAGTTCGCTCTTCTCGCCCTTCTCAAGTTCTTTGAAGCGGCGCAGGTGCTTGCGGTCAATCGTTTCGCCTTCGGCCACGAGCACTTCTTTGCTGCCGCGCGGGTACTCGATCGGCTTGCGTACCGTCGTGCCCTGGTCGTCCGTCAGGCGCTTTTCAACGGTGTGCAACTCGCCATCGATCTCCTGGAGGCGATCGTTGTATTTGGTCTCCAAGCGCTCCAGATTGGCCTCGCGCTGTCCGCGCTTCTTCGCCAGATCGTCTTCCAGGCGCGCTTTCGCCTTGTCGATCTTCTCGACCATCCCCTCTTTGACGCGCTTCATCTCGCGCGCTTCGGCGTCGTCGAGCACCTTCACGGACTTGCGGCGCGCATCTTCGTCCACCGCGACGACCACATACTGCGCGAAGTACAGCGTGCGGTCCAGGTTGCGGCGCGACATGTCGAGCAGCAACCCGAGGTACGACGGGACGCGGCGCGTATACCAGATGTGTGCCACCGGCGACGCCAGCTCGATGTGCCCCATGCGCTCGCGGCGCACGGACGAGCGCGTTACTTCAACGTGGCACTTGTCGCAAACGATGCCCTTATAGCGAATTTTCTTGTATTTGCCGCAATAGCACTGGTAGTCTTTCGTGGGGCCGAAAATTGCTTCGTCGAACAAGCCGTCGCGCTCCGGGCGGAGGCGGCGATAGTTGATTGTCTCCGGTTTGAGAACTTCGCCGTGCGACCAGTTGCGAATAGCTTCGGGAGACGCCAACCCAATCCGAATTGCATTAAAGTCTTTTATCTCCGACACTCTTCCTCCCGGTGGCCAAATCGGTTAGCAGCACCAAATAAAACGCAATGACGGGTTGACGGAATACCGCCACCCGTAACGCATGAAAACCTTGATTACTATTATACGCAAGTGCCCGATAACTGTCAAAACTTAAACCCGTGGCACCATGCGCAAAAGCTGGCTCGCCGTGCCACCAAAGATCCGCTCACGCACGGCGTTGTCAATCGGTAGGTTCTCGATGACCTTGACCGACTTCTCCATGTCGCCGATCTGGTGCGGGTAGTCGCTGCCCAGCGTCATGTGATCGGCGCCGGCGAACTCGATGGCGAACTGCAGGGCGCGCGGTTCGAATGCCACGGTATCGTAGTAGCAGTTGCGCTTGAAATAGAACGACGGCTGCTGCGACAGGTTGACCCGCACTTCCGGATACGCATCGTAGCCGCGGTCAATTCGCTCGGCGATGTAGGGTATTGTGCCGCCCAGATGGCTCAGCATGAACTTGATCTTGGGGTACTTCTCCATCACACCTTCGAACATCAACAGCGTGATGCACAGCGTCGTGTCCAGCAGGAATCCGACCAGCGCGGTCGTGCGATACTCCTGGAACGCCTCGACGCCCGGCGGCGAGGTCGGGTGAATCATCAACGGCACGTTCAGCCGTTCGGCCGTCTCGTAGATCGGCCAGTATGCTTTGTGATGAATCGGTTTGCCGTTGACGTTCGCGAACAACATGGCCCCGCGCAGTCCCAACTTGGTGACCGCGCGCTCCAACTCGATGGCCGATGCTGCGGGGTCCTGCAGCGGCAAGGTCGCCAGGCAGACGAAACGATCCGGGTACTGTTTCTGGACTTCGCCGTACGAATCATTGACGATCTGCGCAAGCTGGATACCGCGCGTGCGCTCTTCGACATGCACGCCGGGTGTCGTCAGCGTCAGCACGCCCATATCGACGCCGGTGCGCTCCATTTCCGACAGGCGCGCCTCCAGATCGATGTGTCCGTCGGCGACGATGTTGTAGTCGCCGGCATAATGAACCAGACGGCGACCGGACGGATCGCGCGTCACCGAACACGCCGGGCTTGGGTGCCGCTCAATCTCATCGAGATACGGCATCGGGTAGTGGTGCGTATGGGTATCGATGCGCATGCGTGCCTCCGCAGGGAGAATGACGAACAAAAAATCCAGCTTCGCCCGGGGCGAACGCTGGAAGATTATGAAGCCTTCTATTTTCCGCAAATCATCTGGCAGATATTATAACGAGCAAAGCCCGCTTTGTCAAAAACTTGCGCATCTGCCAGAGTGTGCTACAATGCCTTTACGTGGTGAGCATAGCCGAGTGGTTAAGGCACTTGGTTGTGGCCCAAGAGATCGTGGGTTCGAATCCCACTGCTCACCCAGTGCAAATGGCTGATGGCTGATGGCAGCCGCTTCAACATGCCGCCAGCCCTCAGCCATTTGCGTTAGAGCGCCTGTAGCTCAACTGGACAGAGCACTTGACTTCGGATCAAGTGGTTGTGGGTTCGAATCCTGCCAGGCGCATGATCGGCGCCGCTCCACACGTCGCCGATCTCGATGAGCCGCACGCTCTACACGTGCGGCTTTTCTTATGCGTGCAGGCGCATTGTTTTGCACCCCTACTGCGCGGTCCAGCCGCCATCCACCATCAGCATCGCGCCGGTCACGAACGACGACGCCTCCGACGCGAAGAACACGACCACGCCCGCCAGTTCATCGGGCTTGCCCCAACGCCCCATCGGCACGCGCGACGCAAACCACTGGTAGCGCGCCGGGTCGTCGTAGATCGCCATGTTCATCTCGGTGACGAACGGGCCCGGCGAGACGGTGTTGACCGTAATTCCGCTGGTCGCCCACTCCAGCGCCAGCGTGCGCGTCAGCGCGGCCAGCGCGCCCTTGCTCGTCGCATAAGGCGTGCGATCGCCCAAACCGACCACGCTCATGAGCGACCCGATGTTGATGACGCGGCCCCAGCCGCGTGCCTTCATCGGACGCGCCACGGCGCGGCACATCAGCCACGGCCCCAGCAGGTTGGTTTCCCAGACGTGCCGCATATCGTCGGCTTCGATCTCTTCAATCGGGCCGCGCAAGTTGATGCCCGCGTTGTTGACCAGTATGTCGATGCGACCGCAACGCGCCAGCGTCTCCTCGACGACGCGCTCGGCATTGGCCGTGTTGGACACATCAGCGCAGACGGCATGGCAGTCCCGGCCGCTGGCGGCCTGAATCTCGCCGGCAGCCGCCTGCGCTTCGTCGAGATGGCGCGACACAACGACAACACGCGCGCCCGCGCCGGCCAGCGCGGCAGCCATCGCCTTGCCCAGCCCCTTGCTGCCGCCGGTCACAATCGCCACACGTTCGTCGAGTCGAAACAGATCCAGGGAGTTATTCACGGTTGACCTCGGTAGGATGTGTATGCATCGCCTCTATCGCGCCGGTTGCAGCGCAAGCTTGAGGTCGTGCCGCAGAGTGAAGATCGTCCACAACGCGATCGCCAGGAACGGCAGCGTGCTCAGATTCAGGATGTTCCAGTCGGCGAGCGCTAGCACGGTGCCCGACGAGAACGACGCCACCCCTTGCACGGCGAAGATGGTGAAGTCGTTGGCGGCCTGCGCCTTGAAACGCTCGGCGGGCGAATAGCTGCGCGGCAGCAGGACGGTCGCGCCGACAAACAGGAAGTTCCAGCCGATGCCGAGCAGCACCAGCGCGCCCCAGTAGTGGATGTACTGGCGGTCGCCGACCGCCAGCACTACCGTAACGCCCAGGCAAAGGACACCGGCCGACATGACGCGCAGCAGGCCAAACCGGTCGATCAGAAAGCCGGTAAACAGCGAGGGCAGGAACATCGCCACGATATGACTCTGGATGACTGTCGCCGTCTCATCCAGCGAATAATGGGCGCTGTGCAGGTAGACCGGCGTGGCCGTCATGATGAAGCTCATTACCGCATAGCCGACCGCGCCAGCCAGCACCGCGGCGCGAAACATCGGCTGCGAGACGATCGCGCGCAATGGGCGCTCCGAACCCGCCGCCGATGTGTCGCGCTGGGCAGTGGACTGCAGCCAGAACAGCACGCTGGCGGCTACGACCGACAGCACGCTCAGTCCGATAAACGACCCGGCATACTTGACCGGCAGCAGGTCCTGTGCGCGGCGCGCCATCTCCGGACCAATGAACCCCGAGGCGATCCCGCCCACCAGGACGATCGATACGGCGCGCCCCACCCACTGCTTGTTGACCGACTCGATTGCCGCGAAGCGATACTGCTGCACGAACGCCGTGTTGGCGCCAACCAGCAGGGTCGCCGCGCAAAACAGCACAAAACTCTGCTGGCTGAGCGCGTACGCGGCCAGCAGGCCGGCAGCCATCACAAACGATGAGCCCAGCATGAAGCCGGCCTTGCGGCCGAAGCGGCGCATCAGGACGCTGGCCGGCAGTGTGAAGAACGCCATGCCGCCGATTGTCAGCGAGGCCGGCAGCGTGGCCAGCGCCGGCGTCGGCGCGATGGCGGCCCCGATGATACCGCCGAGCAGCGTGATCATGGACAGACCCGAATTACCGATCGCCTGCGCGATCGCCAGCAGAATGATATTGCGATATTTCACGGTAGACGCCTTCGCAGCGGAGTGAGAAAACAGGTGGAGTATATCACAGACGCGAACTTCGGTGGGCGCAATAGCCCAGTTGACGCAGGGCTTTTCCAAAGTCAGTGCTACCCCCACCCTAACCCTCCCCAGCAATTCTCATTTTGGAGTCGGCTGCCAATATGCCCCCTCACCCCCTGCCCCTTCCCCCCCCCGCGCGCGGGGGCGTCGCAAGCGGCATTGGAAAGTACCCGTACAAAGCCAAATTGAGAATTGCTGAACCCTCCCCCGCGACGCAAATACGGCGTCGCAGGAGAGGGGATTGGCCCCTTCTCCTGTTCGCTGCCGTTGCGAACGGGGGAAGGTTGGGATGGGGGGTAGCCTCGACCAAGACTTTGGAAAGGCCCTGCCGGTTGACGCCCGGCGCGTGATTTGCTATATTTGTACTATGTTGAATCATACAAATCGAACCGCATGAGTATCCGCCTCGACCCCGACAACCCTTCGCCCATTTTCGAGCAGATCGTCGATGTAGTGCGTGCGCGCATTGTTCGCGGCGAATGGCCGGCCGGCCATGTACTGCCTACGGTGCGCGACCTGGCGCACGAACTGGGCGTCAACCCGAACACGGTCGGCCGCGCCTACCGCATCCTCCACCAGGAGGGATTGGTCGACGGCCGCTCACGGCTTGGCACGCGCGTGGTGACCCACCCGCAGACCGCGCAATGGCGCGAGAAACGAGACAGCCAGTTGCGCCTGCTGGTCGCCGGACTAATCAGCGATAGCGTCGCCCGCGGATTCTCTTTGTCCGAACTGGAAGCGGCCTTCACGGTGCAGCGCCTGCGCTGGCAGTCGGGCAGCAGCGCTTCCATCGTATACACCGGGCCGGGGACCGACTCCTTTATCGGGCTTGGCAGTCATGATGTGTGCCTCGACGTATTGCTGGCCCAGACGCGCCGCGCCAGCCCCGCCATGTCGCTCAGCTTTGGCGCGGTCGGCAGCCTGGCCGGACTGCTGGCACTCGGGCGCGGCGAAGTGCACTTTGCGAGCGCGCACCTCCACGATAGCGCCAGCGACGACTACAACCTGCCGCAGGTGCGCGGCCTCCTGCCCGACGCGCCCTGCGCACTCATTACGCTGGCCCATCGCACGCAGGGGCTGATCGTCGCGCGCGGCAACCCCAAGCGCATCTTCAAGCTGAGCGACCTGGCCCGGCGCGACGTATGCATCGTCAACCGGCAGCGCGGCTCCGGCACGCGTGGTCACCTGGATGAAATGTTACGGCGCGACCGCATTCCATCGAAGCGCATCCGAGGCTACGCACATGAAGAGGCCACGCACACGGCGGTCGCTGCCGCGGTGGCCAACGGTCACGCCGACGCCGGGCTCGGCATTGAAGCCGCCGCCCGCGCCTTCGGGTTGGATTTCGTGCCCGTACTCAGCGAGCGCTTCGAGATCGTGCTCCCGCGCCAGCACCCGTTAGTTGAGTGTTTCCGTCGCCAGATCGCGCAAGAATCGTTTCAGCAGACGGTCAGCGCGCTGGGCGGCTATGACCTCAGCGAAGCCGGCTGCGTGCGCTATAGCTAAACTACGCCATCATTCCTAACTCGCTTTGATCAGCGGAGAAACGTCATGAAGTTCAGATTCAGTATGAAGCTGCGCACCGTGCTGCTTGCGCTCAGCATCGCCCTGTTGATTGTCGCGGGCTGCGCCCCGGCCGCCACACCCACCTCCGTGCCGCCAACCAAGGCCGCTGCGGCGCCGGTGGCGGCGACTCCCGCCAGCACGCCGGCCCCGACGGCGGTCCCGATAGTGCGCACGGCGGGCACACTGCTGCTTGCCACGACCACCAGCACGCAGGACTCCGGACTGCTCGACGTGATTATTCCGGTCTTTGAGAAGCAGTACAACGTTAAAGTTAAAGTCATCGCCGTCGGTACCAGCCAATCGCTGAAACTCGGCTCCGACGGCAACGCCGATGTCGTGTTCGCGCATGCGCGTGCGCTTGAAGATGCCTTCGTCGCGTCCGGCGACGGCATCAACCGCCGCGATGTGATGTACAACGACTTCATCCTGGTCGGGCCGACAGGCGACCCCGCAAAGATTGCCATCATGAGCAGCGGCAGCGCAGCGGACGCATTCAAGAAAATCGCCGCCGCGAGCGCGCCGTTCGCTTCCCGTGGCGACAAGTCGGGCACGAACACCAAGGAGCTCGACATCTGGAAGGCAGCGGGCATCGACCCCAAGGGCAGTTGGTACCTGTCCGTCGGCCAGGGTATGGGCGAAACACTGACCTTCTCGAACGAGCGCGGCGCATACACGCTGACCGATCGCGCAACGTGGCTCGCACAGAAAGCGCGCCTGAGCGGGTTGACCGTCATGGTGGGCGGCACGAAGATCGAAGAGAATACGGACTCGGCCAACCTCTTCAACCCCTATGGCATCATCCCGGTCAATCCGAAGAAGCACCCCGAGGTGAACAACGACCTCGCAGAGAAGTTCGCGCAGTGGATCACCTCGCCTGCAACGCAGGCTCTGATCGGCACGTACGGGATTGACAAGTACGGGCAAGCGCTGTTCCGGCCAAGCGCCAAAGCGCAATAGTTAGGGCACAAAGCGATTGAATGATCTTGGAACCGGGCTCATGCGGGCGCTGGAACTAATTGCCGGCGGCGACGCCGGGCTGTGGCAAGCCATCACGCTATCGTTCCAGGTGTCCGGCGTCGCCTTGATTTTTGCCGCCATCGGGGGATTGCCGTTGGGCGCATGGCTGGGCCTCGGTCGCTTTCGCGGCCAGGGCCTGGCCATCGCTTTGATCTACACCGGCATGGGCCTGCCTCCGGTCGTCGTCGGCCTGTTCGTCTATTTGTTCCTCTCACGCCAGGGCCCGTTCGGGTTCCTGGGTTGGCTGTTCACTCCGAGTGCGATGATCATTGCCCAGATCATCATCGCCCTACCCTTGATTGCCGGCTTCGCGATGGCCGCCGTAATGGGCGTTGACCCCGATCTGCGCCGGCAGTTGTTCGCGCTGGGCGCCACATCCACACAGGCCACCATCGCGGTCGTCAAAGAAGCGCGCGTCGGGGTCGTGGTGTCGCTCGTCGCCGGCTTTGGCGGCGTCATCTCCGAGGTCGGAGCGGTCATGCTCGTTGGCGGCAACATCGAAGGCTCGACCCGGGTGCTGACGACGGCCATTGTGCTGGAAACGCGGCAAGGTCAATTCGATCGGGCAATCGCACTGGGCGTGATTCTGCTGGCCATCTCCTTCATCATCAACCTGGCCGTGCTCGCCATGCAGGGACGCGGCACGCCGGTCAAGAGCTGAAAGCGTGCGCGACATACTCTTTGAGGTCGGTCCGGTCGAAGTCCGCTATCCCGGTCGCGCAGCGCCCGCCGTATCGATCAGTGCCCCGCTATGCATCGCGCGTGGCGAGATATTCGCGCTGGTGGGGCCCAGCGGCGCGGGAAAGAGCACGCTCCTGCGCGTGCTGGCAGCCGTCGAGCGACCGACCGGCGGCCAGGTGCAATTTGATTCCGCGGTCATGGATGCAACGCACGCGCCATCGCTTGGCACACGCCGCCGCATCAGCCTGGTATTCCAGCGGCCGATCCTGCTCAACGAGCCGGTCGGGGATAATGTCGCCTACGGTTTGCGGGCGCGCGGCGTGCGGCACGTTACGCCCAGAGTCCAGCGCGCACTGTCGCTCGTGCAACTGGCGCACCTGGAGCGCGTGCCGGCCCGGACGCTGTCCGCCGGCGAAGCGCAGCGTGTCGCACTGGCGCGCGCGCTGGTGGTCGAGCCCGATGCGCTGCTGCTCGATGAACCGACCGCGAACCTCGATCCGTATAACGTCTCGCTGATCGAGCAGATCATCCGCGATCAGCATGCCCGGCGCGCGATGACCAGCATCATCGTCACTCACAACATCTTTCAGGCGCGCCGTCTGGCCACACGCGTCGGATTGATGCTCGCCGGCGAACTGGTCGAGGTCAGCGATACCGAGACCTTCTTCGAACACCCGCGCGACGAGCGCACCCGCGCCTTCGTGCGCGGCGACATGATCTATTAGCGTGCTGCGCCCCTGATCGTCGCAGTCGTGAGCCCTCTCCCTGCATGAATGCCCGTCCCGGCACATTTCCCTGACTTGCGATTTGACGAATGACGCTATAATCAATGCACCATACCGGGAGGTGGCAAAACATGCTACGTGTCGGTGCAACATTTCCCCAGAATGAGATCGGCAGCGATCCGGTCGTAATTCGCGACTATGCGCAGGCTGTCGAAGGCATGGGCTACGAGTTCCTGCTGGCCTATGACCATGTGCTGGGCGCCAACGCTGACCGCCCGGGCGGCTGGACTGGCGTCTACAACCACCAGAACCAGTTCCATGAGCCGTTCGTCCTTTATGGATACCTCGCCGCGCTGACGAAGCGAATCGAATTGGTCACCGGCGTCATCATCCTGCCACAGCGGCAGACGGCGCTGGTTGCCAAGCAGGCCGCGGAGGTCGATGTCTTGAGCGGCGGCCGCATGCGGCTTGGCATCGGCATCGGCTGGAACGCCGTCGAATACGAGGCGCTCGGCGAGGACTTCCACAACCGGGGCCGCCGCATCGAAGAGCAAGTCGATGTCCTGCGTCGCCTGTGGACGAGCGAACTGGTCACATATGCCGGGCGCTGGCACTCGATCCCCGACGCCGGCTTGAACCCGTTGCCGGTTCGCCGTCCGATTCCGATCTGGATGGGCGGCGGCGGGCGCGCCGAGCCGGGCGCCGATGCCGTGGTCGCGCGCGTGGCACGAATCGCCGACGGTTGGATCATCTTCGGGACCGCCGAGGCGATGCGCCCGCGCATCGAGCGCCTGCACGCGGAAATGGACGGCGCGGGACGCGCCCGCGCCAAAGTCGGCATCATGGGCGGCACCGCCCTGCGCGGACGCGACGTTGCCGCATGGGCGACCGCTGTGCGAGCCTGGGAACCCGCCGGCGCGGGCGAAGTGACGATCAACACGATGGGCGCCGGCTTCGCGACGGTCGACGAGCACCTGCGCGCACTTCGCGATCTCAAGTCGGCACTCGGATAATCTGCGCACTAACCGAGCGCCCGATAGCCATGAACCCGCAAGCTGGCATCTCACTGGAGCACATACTCGCCCTGCTGGCGCGGCTCGATCTGCGCATCCGGCGCGAGGTGGTCGAGTTTCGTCTGCGCCAGCCGCAGCAGGACGACGAGTTCCGCGGCCTCTATATTAGTAACGACGAGGTTGACGGCCTGCTGGCGGAGGTCGGCCCGGTCGCCGGGCCGCTGGTCGGGCCGCAGTTGCAGTCGGACTTCGCCGCTGCGCTCGACGCCGCCTTGCGCACGTCCGGCGAGCGCGTCGCGCAACTCGAATCGCAGGCGCTCGCCGGCGGCGAGACGCTGCGACTGGAGAGCATGTGCCGTACATTCGGGCTTTCCGAGTTGGAGCGCGAGGTGCTGGTGCTGTGCCTCGCGGCTGAAATCAGCCTCAAGTACGAGCGGCTGTACGCGTACTTGCAGGACGATGTGACCAAGAAGCGACCCACTGTTGATTTGGTGATGCGCCTGCTCTGCCGGTCGGTGGGTGAGCGCGTCGCCGCTCGCCGCTGCTTCGAGCCCGACGCCCCACTGATCCGCTGGGAACTGGTCACGCTGCACGAGGACCCCAATGCGCGGCGCCCCGTCCTGATCGGGCGGTACCTCAAACTGGACGAACGGGTCGCGCGCTATCTGTTTGGTTACGATGAACCGGACGCTCGCCTCACCCCGATCCTGAGCATCAAGTCGCTTGCTGGCGGCGCACTGAGCACATCAACTCAATCGCTGCTGCGCGGCTGGACTGCGCACTGGCGCGAAGCATGGCGCGCCGAACCGCCCATCCTGATGCTGCACGGGCGTTACGGCACCGGACGCCGCGAAGCGGCTACCATGCTGGCGGCCGAGCTCGGCCGCCCGTTGATCTCCGTCAGCGCAATCGACTTGGTGGCCAAGAACCTGCACCGCGAATCGACATTCCGGCTCGCCGAGCGCGAAGCGCTGCTCGTAGACGGCATCCTGTGCTGGGAAGACGTGGATGCGTTCCTTCATTTGAATGAAACACAGGACAACGAAGGCGATCACCGCGCCTTCGTGCAGAGCCTGTCGCAGTGCAGCGTGCCGGTCGTCCTGCTGGCGCACAAGGCGTGGGAGCCGGCGCACGAACTCGGCCACCGCCCATATCTGCGCCTGGAGTTGCCAGATCCGACCTACGCCGAGCGGCGCGGGGTCTGGGCGAACGCACTCGGTGACGACGCTCCCATCATCGGCGACACGGCGCTGACGGCGCTTACCGGCCGCTTCCGCCTGACGACCGGGCAGATTCACGACGCCGTCGCCCGCGCGCGCACGCTCGCCTGGGTGCGCGACCCGCTGGGGCGCATCACTGCCGCAGATATCGACAACGCCTGCCGCAACCAGGCCCAGCACCGGCTCTCCAGCCTGGCCCGCAAGCTGAACGTTCGGTACACCTGGGATGACATCGTCCTGCCGCGCCAGCAACTGGCCACGCTGAAGATGATCTGCATGACGATCCGCCAACGGCCGATCGTGTACGGCGACTGGGGCTTCGATCGCAAACTGGCGATGGGCAAGGGGCTGATCTCGCTATTCGCCGGACCGTCCGGCACCGGCAAGACGATGGCGGCCGAGATCATCGCAAACGATCTCGGGCTCGATGTGTTCAAGATCGACCTATCGGCCGTCGTGAGCAAGTATATCGGCGAGACCGAGAAAAACCTGGAGAAGATCTTTAGCGAAGCGCAGGACAGCGACGCCATCCTGTTCTTTGACGAGGCCGACGCGCTCTTCGGCAAACGGTCGGAGGTCAAGGACGCGCACGACCGCTACGCCAACATTGAGACCGCCTATCTGCTGCAGCGCACAGAAGAGTACAATGGGCTCGTGATTCTGGCGAGCAATATCAAGAAGAACATGGACGAGGCGTTCGTGCGCCGCATTCACTTCATGGTGGACTTCCCGTTCCCCGAGGAGACCGAGCGGTTCGAGATCTGGCGGCGCACTTTCCCCGCGCAGGCGCCGCGCGACGGCGATATCGACTTCGACTTCCTGGCGCGCAAGTTCAAGATCACCGGCGGCAATATCCGCAACATCGTGCTGGCCTCCGCGTTCCTGGCTGCAGACGAGGGCGCGCCGATCGCCATGCGCCACCTGGTGCGCGGCGCCAGCTACGAATTCCAGAAGATGGGCAAGTTGGTCGTTCCCAACGATTTCGAGCAGTACTTCGACTACGTCAAAGGCTAAGAGCTAACCACCCACACGAGGCCATACTGTGACCGATACGCAGGGTACGCCGGAACCATTCCCCGCCATGGAGCGGGGACTGCGCTTCGCCCATGTGATGATGTCCGTGATGCAGGACCAGGGCAACGAGGCGATCGCCTACGTGCAGGCGCTGACCGACTTGCTGGTTGAGAAAGGCGTGCTGCAGGCGGACGAGATCGAGGCCCCGCTCGAACGCGCGCGCGAGGAAGTCGGCAAGGTCGTCGTGCCGCGCGTGCGCCTGGCCGATCTGGGCGACAAGTACGAGTCGGGCGAGAATATCATCATCGACTGCGCCAGCCTGATACCGCTCTGTCAGGCGCGCTGCTGCACCTTCCGATTCTTCCTGACGAAGCAGGACCTGGACGAAGGCATCGCGCGCTGGGACTACGGCAACCCGTACTGGATCCGGCAGAATGACGACGGCTACTGCAGCCACAGCCACACGCCGACGCGCGGCTGCACGATCCACGCGAACCGCCCGCACGTCTGCCGCAATTACGACTGCCGCAAGGACAAGCGCGTCTGGCTCGACTTCGAGAAGCGCATTCCGGCGCCAATGCCGGAACTGTCCGGCAACGCGCCCGTTGCCATGGCCGAGGTGGCGCTTCAGAATTCACGCAAGAACGGGAACGAACCGGCCGCCAGCGATGTCGGATTTGCGCCGCGAGACGCAAGCTAGGCGTTTGTCACATCTGACATTTGTCGCTAAACTGTCTGTGACCGATCGATCACCTTGCAGGGGGAGCAGCGTGTTCGATGACCAGTGAACCTGGCTTGCGCCGCCTCAGGCGCAAGCGAAAATCAAACAGTTCCGAGCGCGACTCATTGGCCGTGCGCCGCAGCGAAGCCGCTGCTGCGGAACCCGGCGAGTCCGTTGTGTCTGAGCCCGCACTGCCGCTAGACAGTGTCGCGTTTGCGCGCGCCGATTCTGCTACGCGCGCCCGTTCCGTGTCGGATTTACAGCAAGCGCACGGCAATGCGTTCGTTCAGCGCCAAATCGTGCAGCGCCAGCCCGATGCCGAACAAACCGCACGCCGCGCCTTCATCGCGCGCGGTTTGATGCCCAATGCAAACGGGCTGGATACCCGCGCGACCACCACGCAGGGCGGCGGATTCAATGCACGGTTTGACCCGTCGAGCGGGGAACTACTGATCCGGCTGAGAGTCGGCATCAACTTCCTGGATGGCATCAATATTACCGATGCCGCGACCGGCGCCATCGCGCCCGCCACGGCCGACTTTGCCGGTGCGGCCCGAACAATTCGTACCCTGCATCCCGACGCGCCCTCGCGGGTGGCCGACGTCACGGCCAACTGGCAGTGGAACGCGGGCGCCAAGACTCAGTGGGCGCGCGATTACGCGACGGCGGCGCAAACGGCGTGGGGCGGCAAGCACTACTTCCACTCCAGACGCTGGCCCGATCTGAGCGCCAGCGTGCGCGTTGAGATGGACGTGCATGACGGCCATCGCGCAACTGATCACTGCAAGGCGACGGTCTACAAGTCGACCAGCGGCTTTTCCGATATGGGCGCTTCAGTGGATTACTCTGGCGCGTCTGGAACGGGCTACCGGGCGCGCTTTGCCAGTTCGGCCCTGGGTGCTCCGCTCGATTTCCTGAACTACCGCCTCGAATACCCATCCGGGGGCGTCTCCGTCGCACAGGCAACCGGCGCAACCTCGCTCGGCGCCGGCGATCCCGGCCCAACCTATCTTAACAAGTTCATCGCCGATTTTCAGCGCGGCCGCGTCGGGGAAGGCGCGCCCGTGCACCTCATTGGCCATGCCAGCGCCGGCGGCAACCCGGCGGCAAACCAGCGCATCTCCGACCGGCGTGCACAGAACGTCGCCGCCTATCTGCGGTCGAGCGGGCAGCGGATTGCCGGCAGCCGGATCGACGCATCGGGCGTCGGCGCCGAGGGCGCGACGGCCGCCGACGAGTGGCGGCGGGTGGACATTCAGGTCGGCAGCGGGCAGGCGCAGGTCACCATGATCCACGAGACCGGGCACATGTTCGGCCTCGGAGACGAGTACGCCTCGCCGGCGGGCGGTTTTGCGCCCGGCGCGGGAACGCCCGGCACTATCGGGCAGCCGGCCCAACATGGCGCGCTGGCCAGCGCGATGGGCGGCGGCGTGCAGGGCGCAGTTTACGAGAACAACGATAACATCATGTCGGTGGGAAACGTGGTTCGCCCGCAACACTACGCGACATTCCTGGAGGCGCTCAACGCGGTCGCCACACCCGAAGCGTTCGAGTACGGCGGCCCCGGCCGCCGGCCGCTTAGCCCGGTGGACCTCGTGCGTCCGCCTGGTCCTCCGGGTACGGCAGTGGCGTGATGAGCGACGACGTGTTGGTCAGCTACACAACATATCCGGTCCGAGGACGGTCATCGGCGCTTCGGATCTACGCTGATGGGCGCGTCGAAGATCGAATCGGCGAGCAGGCGTGGAAAGCTGTCACGCGGCTCGGCCCGCGCCAGATCGCAGACGTGCGCAAGCACCTGCATGCGTCGGGCATCTTTGAGCGCGCGGCGAGCGCCGCAACGCCAGCGGCAACAGCCCACGGCGGCGTCTGCACCTGGCTGGCGCATGACAACGGGCGACGGGCTGAGGTGACGGTCGAGCCGTGGAACGACGACAATCCCGCGGCCACTCCATTAAGGTTGCTCGCTTTGCAAATGGATGCAGTGATTGGCGCGGCGCAGGACGGTCGCATCGAGTAGCAGGCCGATGACGCGAACGCTTGTCCGTTCGCGTGCGGCCAATTCGGGAGGCCATCATGTCCAACGAATATGATCGAGTGCAGCACGAGCGCGAAGGCGCGCGACAGACCAAACCGGCCGAGTTCCAGGAAGCGCCCGGCGAGACCGAAGCGGAGGCGATGAGCCGCGCCTTCGTTCAGAACGCGGGCACGCAGCCGGCACAGATTGCCTCGGCGCTGTCGAGCGCCGACGGTTCGATGCGCGCCCAGGCGCTGAGCCGTCTGCAGCAGGAACGAGGCAATGCATACGTGCAGCGCGTGGTCTCCGAGTCCAAGGGCGCGCCCGGCCGCATGGTCGGCCTGTCGCAGCCGGACATGGTCGATGAAGTCCTACAGCGCAAAGGCTCCGGCCAGGCGTTGCCCGACACAGCGCGCGCCCCCATGGAGTCGCAATTCGACGCGGATCTGTCGGACGTGCGGGTGCACACCGATGGCGAGGCCAAGACGCTCAACCGCGAACTCGATGCGCAGGCCTTCACGGTCGGCAAGGACATCTTCTTCTCCGAAGGCAAATACAACCCGACGAGCAGCGACGGCATGGGCCTGCTGGCCCATGAGATGACGCACGTGGGGCAGCAGGTCGGCTTCGGCGGCGCGGTGCAGCGCGAGGCGGCTGCGGAGGAGGACGAAGACACGCTCCAGCGCCAGGCCGTGCAGCGAGCGCCCGAAGAAGATGAGATGCCGCCGCGGGCGGCCGCGGAGAACAAGAAACCAGACGAAGAAGCCGCCGCAGCCACATGATCAACGACCTGGACGAAACGCTGAAGGCGCTGCTGCTCAAGAAGGCCGCCCTCGACCCGTCCGAAGTGGATATCAGCTTCGATATCCCGACGCGCGAGTGGTCGACGCCTGTCACGCGCCCGACCGTCAACCTGTACCTGTTCGACATCCGCGAAAACCGGCAGTTGCGCGAGATGGACTGGGATGTCGAGTCGGGCACCAACGGGCAGGTCACGCGCAAGCGCATTCCGGTGCGTATTGACGTCTCGTACATGATCACCTGCTGGACCAGCGCGGCCGAGGACCAGCATCGCCTGCTCTGGCGCGTGCTGGAAACGCTCTTCCGCCACTCGCCGCTGCCGGACGACGTGCTGGTGGGCGACATGCGCCGATTGCAGCGCCCGGCCCGCACCGAGGTGGCGCAACCCGACGGCATCCTCAAGAACGTATCGGACTTCTGGGGCGCGCTGGAAAACCAGTTGCGCCCGGCCATCAACCTGGTCGTCACGCTCGAGCTCGACCTGAACCAGGTGACGGTGTCGCCGATGGTCTTCGCGCAGGGCATCAAACTCGGCATGCCGGTCATTCGCCGCGACAATACCGGTCGCGAATATTACATGTCGGAGTTGCGCCCCGGCTGGGAACTGCTGCCGCTGCGGCTGGCCGGCATTGTGCGCGATCCGAAGGGACAGCCTGTGGCCGGAGTCTCCGTGCGCATCGTCGGACAGACGCCGCGCGGCCCGGAGCAGTTCGGGCCCACCGTGGAGACCGACGCCAGCGGTCGCTATCTGTTCGGTACGGTGCCGGCCGGCGAATACACGCTCATCGTCGAAGCCGCCGGCCAGGCGCCGAAGAACTACCCCTTTGCTGTGAAGATTGGGGAGCGGGGACAGATCATGCCCGCCTTCATCCATGAAGTGGAGGTGGCCATGGCCCCATCATGACCCCGCCACCCTGACCGTGCCGTGACCCAGTACGTAAATCAGACCAACCGGAATCCTAAGAAGGAGGATCCATGCCGTTCAACTACAAATCGCCTGGCGTATACGTCGAAGAAGTCGACAAAGGCGCGCGCCCCATCGAGTCGGCCGGCACATCGGTGCTGGCGCTTGTGGGATTCGTCGCCGATTCGATCAAGGTCGAAAAGCCGGGCCAGGGTACAGTCGTGCAGCCGACGCCGACTGCACCCACGCTGATTACCAACTGGACCGAATTCACAAACACATACGGTGATTTCGACCAGGCCGTGCCCGGCGGTTATCTGCATCATTCCGTGTTCGGCTATTTCCTGAATGGCGGCACGGGCATGTTCGTGGTCGGCCTGCCGGTCAAGGGCGCGGGCGGCGCGGTGCCGCAGTTAACGTCCGGCGAGGCGTACCTGTTGAACGCCGCAGGCCAGCGCCTGCTGCGCGTCGCCACCAGTGGGCCGATGAAGGAAGGTGACAAGATCAGTGTCGAAGCGCAGGCGGCAGCGTCGGATGCGCCAGATGGCTCGTTCAACCTCGTCATCACGCGAAGCGGCGCGGCGCCTCAGACGATTGGCAACCTGACGACCGGCAAACCCGCTAAGGGTCAGCGCGCCGTCGCCGACGCCGTAGCCAAGGACACCGACAACGCGCTGAACGTGGAAATCGTCGAAGGCGCGAGCGGCGTGCCGGCCATCGGCTCGAAAGCAGCGCTGGCTCCGGCTGCGGCATCGGCCAAGCCGGTCATGGCCGACGCGCTCAAGGCGCAGGGCGCCAACAAGGTGTTCGTTGGCAATGCGGCGCAGCGCACCGGTATCGCCGGTCTCGAGGCAATCGACGAAGTGACGCTGGTCGCCTGCCCGGACATCATCGCCGCCTTCGAAGCGGGCGCCGCGTCCGAGGACGACGTCAAGGCCGTGCAAACCGCCATCCTGAATCACTGCGAGGCGATGAAGGACCGCTTCGCGATTCTGGACATGCCGTCGAAGCTGAACGTGCAGGAAGCGATTGACT
Organism: Chloroflexota bacterium; assembly: GCA_016235055.1. Taxonomy (NCBI): domain Bacteria; kingdom Bacillati; phylum Chloroflexota; species Chloroflexota bacterium. The sequence continues at coordinate 31,226 of JACRMK010000009.1, forward strand.
GGCGCAAGAACCGGATGAATTTCGATTCGAAGTACGGCGCGCTGTATTATCCGTGGATCAAGGTCGCCGGCGCGACGATCCCGTCGAGCGGTTTCGTCGCCGGCGTGTATGCGCGCGTGGACGGCGAGCGCGGCGTGCACAAGGCGCCCGCCAACGAAGTGGTGCGCGGCGCGATCGGCCTCGCGAACAACATTTCGCGCAACGAGCAGGACTTCCTGAACCCGATCGGCGTGAACTGCACTCGGGCATTCCCCGGCCGCGGCATCCGCATCTGGGGCGCGCGCACGCTGTCGAGCGACGCGCAGTGGCGCTATATCAACGTCCGCCGCCTGTTCGCGAACGTCGAGGAATCGATCCTGCAGGGCACGCAGTGGATCGTCTTCGAGCCGAACGATCAGGTGCTGTGGCGGCAGATTCGCCGCGACGTGTCGGCGTTCTTGAACGTCGTCTGGCGCAGCGGCGCGCTGTTCGGCGCGACCGCCGAAGAAGCGTTCTACGTCAAGTGCGATCTGGAAACCAACCCAAAGGAGCTCCGCGACCTCGGCTATTGTATCGTTGAGGTCGGCATGGCGCCGGTCAAGCCGGCCGAATTTGTCGTCTTCCGCGTCAGCCAGAAATCCGACGGCGCGGGCTCGGCCAGCGAATAGTCGCCGCGCAAGCGATTCGGCGCGACCGACCTAACAGCGAACATCACAGGAGGATTTTCCAATGGCAGGACGCAAAGACCCCTTAATCGCACCACGGTTTGTGGTGAAGTTCGGCGACAAGATGGCGGGCTCGTTCCGCGAGTGCACCGTCGTCTCGGCCGAGCACGAAGTGGCGGAGTACAAGTTCGCCGACGACAAGGGCAACCCCGGTTACTATGCGGTGCCCGGGCGCATGAAGTTCGGCCGCATCACGCTGAAACGCGGCCTGACGAACGACATGAGCATGTGGAAATGGCGCAAGATGGTCGAGGACGGCAAGGTGAACGAAGCGCGCACCAACGGCTCGATCCTGATGTGCGACCAGGACGGTTCGCCGATCGCCGAGTTCAACTTCGAGCAGGCCTGGCCGCTGAAGGTCAGCGGCCCGGCGCCGAACGCGAACTCGAACGAGGTCTCGATGGAAGAGGTCGAGATCATCTGCGAGCGCGTCTACCGCGCCACGTAGGTTCTTGGTTAACCGTTGCGGGGAAGGCGGTCAAGCCGGCCGCCTTCCCCATCCAATGATGCCGGAGCGCACGATGCCACCAGTCAGCCCGCTGCAGCAGGAATTCGAATTCAGCTTGCCGAAAGGTTACGTGGACGATAACGGCAAGGTCCATAAGTCCGGCTTGATGCGCCTCTCCACCGCAATGGACGAGATTGCGCCGCTGCGCGACATGCGCGTGCGGAACAACCAGGCGTACCTCACCGTGGCGATCCTGGCGCGCGTGATCACCCGCCTCGGCGACCTGTCCGAAATCAATACGACGATCATCGAGAAGCTGTTCACCGGCGACTTGGCGTACCTGCAGGATTTCTATCGCCGGATCAACAGCGACGGCGAGAGCGCCATGAACGTGACGTGCCCGAACTGCGCGCACACGTTCCAGGTGGAGACCAACCCGGCGGGGGGATCGTAGGCTACCCCCTCGATAGCCTGTTCGAGGAGGTAGCCTTTGTCGCATATCATTTCCACTGGGACCTCGATGCGATTCTCGCGCTGACACACGGCGACCGCCAGCGCTTCATCGACGAGATATCCACGATCAACAGGCAGATGAACGAAACGCCGTCGCAGTCCAAGGGCATACCGCTTCAGGACCTGGTGTTTGGCACCGACTACAATGCTTGATCTTTCCGTGGTGATCGCACAGATGACGCAGGGGCAGCCGGCCGCGCCGATGACGCCGCTCGGCACCGGTGCGGCCGCCGCAGGGGAAGCCGCCGCCCCGGCGCAAGCGCCGGCCGGTGGTGCGCCTGCCTCCACTCCGACCGGCGGCGCCGCGGCCGCGCCGGTCGATGCGCGCGCCGTCGCCGACCGCGTGTATGAACTCATGCGCCGCGATCTGCTGGTACACCAAGAGCGAACCGGAGGACGTTAGCGATGCCATATTCGCGCGGTCCCGATCCATCACCATCATTCCGCTTTCACGTTGAAGTGCAGGGCCTGCAGGTGGCCCGCTTCTCAGAATGCTCCGGGCTTGAATTCGAGCAGGAGACGTTCGACTACAAAGAAGGCGGCTTGAACTCCCGCGTGCACCGGCTGCCCGGCCGCTTCAAGTTCACCAACGTCACGCTGAAGAAGGGCATCGCCACCGACGGCGAGCCGCTCTGGGAGTGGGTGCAGCAAACCGTCCACGGCCCGGTGGATCCGAAAACCGTGACCGTCACACTGTACGACCTGTCCGGCGAGAGCCCGTTGCGCGCGTGGACGTTCATCGACGCGTACCCGGTCAAATGGAGCGCGTCGGCGCTCAACGCCGAGCAGAACGCGATCGCTATCGAGACGCTGGTGCTCGCGCACCAGGGCATGGACTTCGCCCAGTAGAGTCAACGGGCCAATCGATTCGCAGACCATGGCAACCCGCACCATACTGACGCCCGGTTGGGCATCGCGCACGCCAATCACGGTCGCGCAGACCGCGCGCGCACCGATGGCGCTCGCGGCGCTGCGCCCGCTGGCGATCAGCCGCCTCGCGGCCATCGACCACATGGCGATCGGGCATTGGCGCTACACGACGTCGCTGGCGCGGCCGTGGTATCAGACGGCGCGCATCGACCCGTGGTTCGGGCTGTCCACCCACTACGCCTTCCGGTCGCGCCGCCGGCGCGATGCAGAGGCCGAACACGCCGTTTCGCGCCGGCCGGTCGTTCAGCGTTCAGCCAGCATACAGACCGAGTCCACAGAGACCGTGTGGCCCGATTGGGCTGATGAACCGCTGGCGCAAAGCGACGCGCCTGAGCTCTTCGAATCGCTTGGCGATGAACCGCAAGCGGCGATTGCGTCGACGGCCGGCGACTTCGTGCCGGTCAGCCTGCCGGCGGCATGGACGGTTGCCCAGAGTGGCGCGCAGGCGCGCACGGCATCGGGGCGGACGGTCGTGGCGCGTGCGCGGCTCAGCCGCGCCGTCGGCGATTCACCTGGCGAGCTTGGCACGCCCAATACGGCGCGGCCGATCGAGGCGACGGCAACGCCAAGCGAGGAACCTCGCACGGCTGAACAACCGACCGCAGCGTCGTCAGCCGCAGCCTCCGCCCCGATGATGACCGCAGACGAACGACCTGTCGCGCGACGTACACCGGGCAGTGAGCCGCCCGCGCTGGCAGCGCCAGCGCCTGGTGTAGCCGCACCAGCACAGGTACGGCCAACGCCGCCGCCCTGGCCTTTTAGCGTGGTCACGCCGGCGATAACATACGCGGCTGGCGGGTTCACTGCAACTGTCGATGCTGCGCCGCGGTCGTTTGCAATCGCTGCGCCGCTCGTCGTGCGCCGCGTGGCGCGACCGGCGGCCGCGCAAACAACGGCCCGTCAGGCGAGTCCAACATTGCCTCCCATAGGAGAAGAGCATCCGGCTCCTTCGGCGCAGACCATTCTCGAACCGATAACAATCGCGCGGCCCGTCGAGAGCATGATCGCCAAAGTGCCGCCAACGGAGCTTATGCTGGCTGCCGAGTCGAACGCCGCAGTGCGCGGCACGGAACCCCCAAGTCAGCCGGTGATTGAACAGGCGGCAGCCGCCATGCCTGCCCACACCGTGCACCGATCCGTTCGGCGCACCACAGCGTCCGCGGTGCAGTCAGGCAGCCTGATGGCAAACACAACGGACGCGCCCGCACGCCCGGTCAACGCCGTATCCGCACAATTGGCGCGGGACTGGCCGGTGCTCGCTGCAGTTCAACGGATGCTGTCGCCGTTGACCGAAGCGGCGCTCCCGGTCGAATCGGCGGCCGAGCGTGTGGTACGTGGCTTGCCCGCCGCACGGCGGCAGGCGGCGCTGGCGGGCGTGTCGGACCTGCCCAGCATGGGCGGCGGCACGCCGATACCCATCGAGGTGCGGCGGCCGATGGAGATACTGGCTGGCCGTGAACTTTCGGGGGTACGGCTGTACACGTCGGCAGTTGCTGCCGAGCTGGGTGCCGAAGCGTTTACCACCGGCGAGCGGGTGGTCTTCGCGCCGGGCCGGCTCGATCTGCGCAGCACGCGCGGGCTCGCGCTGGTCGCGCACGAACTGGCACACGTCGGGCAGGCGCTCGCTTTCCGCGAAGAAGGACAGCCGACGGCGACGGACGCAGGCGAACAGACGGCGCGCCAGCAGGAAGAACAGGTCACGCGTATCATTGAGCAGGGTTGGCCGCAGGCCCCGCGCATGGAAGTGCTCGATGCCGCCCGCGCACTGGGTCGGCTTGCACAAAGCGGTGGCGGTCCAGCCGGAGGCCAGCCGCCGGCTGGCACAGGCGGCGCTCCCGCGGCGCAGGCAGGCGGTGGTAGCGCGGCGGCTGCACAGGGACCGGCGGCCGGCGGGCAAGCTTCGGCGGCCGGCGGTGGTGCGGCGCCTGCGGGTGGTGGCGGCGGATCGGACGGCGCAAGCGGCAGCGGTGGGGGTAGTAGTGGCAGCGCTCCGGGCGGAGCAGCGCCTGCCACCAACGTTGACAAGATCGCTCAGGATGTATATGAGCTGTTGAAAACGCGTTTGCGTGGCGAGTTGACGCGGCATTCGATCTATTAGAGCGCGAGCGGCGGCGGAACAATCCGGCACGGGAGCCAAGGCGTCATGCGAGTTGACGCTCGCCGCTGCAGCAATCAGTGATTCCACTTGATGCTGTTGCAAATGGAAGCGTCATGCTGAGAAGCCCATGCAGCGCGCGGCATGCCATGCGGCATGAGGTTTGTTGTAGAGGCCGGGCTTGCCCCGACCCAGCACCGGGCGCCGCAAGGGTCGCCCCTATGAGCAATACCGCGAACGTCGTGAGCAGCGCGGAGGCAAGGTCGTTATCAGCCAGATCGCTACGCGCGCGAAGCACCCAGGCTGGAGCAGTTGAAGTGCTATGCGCGGCAAGTCACCAACAGGCCCCTACTGCAGCCTTCGAGCTTCATCCTGTGCCCGCCACAAAGCCGGCGGACGTCGCGCCATAGGCGGGACGCGCACAGGCCATGCAAGACAGGCAAGGGGCGCTCGCCAGGCCGTACAGTATACGTGCTGTCACGTGAAAACCAGGCTGCACGAGAACCGATGAGGCATTCGGCATGACCAATCCCAATTCACCCGGTGATGGCGGCACGCCGCCCGCCACTCCTTCCGGGAGCGATGCGCCGCAGCCGGCGCCCGATGGCGGCGCTCCGGCGGCTGCGCCAGGTAGCAGCCCACCGTCCGGTGGTAGCCCCGATGGCGGCGCCAGTCCAGACGGTGGCGCACCACCCGGTGGCAGTGGGCCGCCTTCTGCCGGTCCCGATGGCGAGCCGCCCGCCGATGCGCCGGAGGAAGAGTCACCAGGCGCGCCGCCCGGTGAAGGCGGCCCGGTACAGCGCGGGCGCATCGTGGCGCAAGAGGGTTCGCTCAAGGACTCGTCGGTTGAGTTCATGTTCAACCCGAGCGAATACACACTCTCCAAGGCCAACAAATGGGAGATGAAGGGCAACAAAAGCGCGAACGTCCCCAAGTGGGAGTTTGGCGGCGGCGACCCGCGCGCGCTTCAGATGGAACTGTTCTTCGACGCCACGATGCCAAGCGATGACGTGCAGATCGAAGACGTGCGCCGGCGCACCAACCAATTGTTCAAGTTCATGATGATCGACCCGCAGCTCAAGGGACAGAGCAAGAACAGCAAGATGGGCCAGCCGCCCAAGTGCCGCCTGTTCTGGGGCAAGGATACGAAGAACTACTTTGACTGCTACATCACCAGTTGCCAGATCAAGTACACGTTCTTCGATCCGAGCGGCCTGCCGGTGCGCGCCAGCGCGACGCTACAGATGAAAGAGGTGCAAGACCCTGAGAACCTCGAGGGCACGAACCCAACCTCGATCGGTGAACCGGGACGCCGTGTGCGCGTGGTGCAGGAGGGCGACCGGCTCGACTGGATCGCCTACCAGGAATACGGTGACGCCAGCCAGTGGCGGCGGATCGCCGAGGCCAACGGCATTCACGATCCGCTGGAACTGCGGCCCGGCATGATGCTGGCCATCCCGCAATGAGCATGACAGACCATGCCTGAAGAACGACAGAACGTCTCGCCGATCTCGATCAAGGTTGAAGGATCGCCCATCAGCGAGGACATGATCGGCGATCTGCAGGAGGTGAAGGTGGATCACAGCCTGCACCTGCCGAGCATGTTCACGCTGCACCTGGGCAACCACGACATGAAGTGGCTGGAGGACGCCACGCTGCGCGAGGGCAAGAAAGTTGAGATCTCGTACGGCGAGAACCCGGCGAAGAAGCTGCTGCTCGGCAAGATCGCCGCACTCGAGCCGGATCTGAACGAAGCGTCGCCGACGCTCGTCGTGCGCGGGTATGATCTCTCGCACGCGCTGTATCGCGGGCGCAAGCGGCGCGCGTTCACCAACATGAAAGATTCCGACATCGTGAAGCAGTTGGCGCGCGAGGCGGCGCTGAACCCCAGCGACGTCGACGAGACGTCGGAAATCCATCCGTATGTCTACCAGAACAACCAGACTAACGCCGACTTCCTGTGGGAGCGCGCCGCGCGCGTCGGTTACGAGATGTGGGTTGACGACGACAAGCTGCATTTTCACGCCACACGCACATCGGGCACTCCCGTGCGCGTTGAATGGGGCTCCAGCCTGCGCTCGTTCCGCCCGCGCCTGAGCACCAGCGAGCAGGTCAACGAGGTCGAGGTGCGCGGCTGGAACCCGAAGACCAAGGAGCAGGTTGTCGGGCGCGCCACGCGCGGTCAGGGTGCGCCGCAGATCGGCATCAGCCAGCCGGGCGCGGAAGTCGCCCAGCAAGCGTGGGGCGAGGCAAAGTACGCCGTCGTCGACGAGTTTGTGCGCTCGGCATCCGAAGCCGAGAAAATGGCGCAGGCGCTGCTTGATGAGATGGCGGCCTCCTTTGTGGAGGCCGACGGCGCAGTCGATGGCAACGCCGATATCAAGGCCGGCAAACAGGTCGAAGTGGCTGGCGTGGGTCAGCGCTTCAACGGCACATACTACGTCACCCAGGCAACGCACCACTGGACGAAGGACCAGGGCCTCAAGACGCATTTCGCAATCAGCGGCAAGCGTGATCGCGGGTTCGCCAGCCTGATTCAAGACGTCGTGCCGCCCGCATCCAACGCGGCGATGAATCTGGCGATCGGCATCGTCACCGACAACAAAGACCCGGAGGAGATGGGCCGCGTGCGCGTGAAGCTGCCATTCCTGTCCGAAAGCGACGTCAGTGCCTGGGCGCGCGTGGCCACACCGATGGCCGGCGACGGCCGCGGGTTCATGTACCTGCCCGAGGTGGACGACGAGGTGCTGATCGGCTTCGAGCACGGCGACATACACCGGCCGTTCGTGATCGGCGGGCTCTGGAACGGCAAGGACAAGTTGCCGATGAACGCCAGCGAGGCGGTCGGCGGCGACGGCAAGGTCAACAAGCGCGTGCTGAAGTCGCGCAGCGGGCACACGATCACGCTGGACGACACGGAGGGCAGCGAGGCGATCAGCATCGTTGACAAGACCGGCAATAACAAGATCGTCATGAAGTCGTCGGACAACTCAATGGAAATCAAGGTGGATGGCGACCTGAAGATCGAGTCCAAGGGCAAGATTACATTCAAGGCGATGCAGGGCATGGACATGAACAGCCAGACCGACTTCAAGATTGCCGGCACCAGCGGCGTTGACATGAGCTCGCAGGCGCAGTTGAAACTGAGCGGCAGCGCCGGCGCCGAAATCAGCAGCCCGGCCCAGACGAAGATTAGCGGGTCGATGGTGGACATTAGCGGCTCGGCAACCGTTCAAGTCACCGGCGGCTTGATCAAGCTGAACTAGATCGACCGGGAGCATTCGTGACCAACAAGCGTGATTTCATCGGCGCCGGCTGGGCTTTCCCGCCGCGGCCGGACGGTCGCGGCGGCATCGCCACCGCCTCCGATGACGAAAAGATCAAGCAGGCGATTTGGATCATTCTCGGCACGCCGATCGGCCAGCGCGTCATGCGCCCGACATTCGGCAGCCGCCTGCACGAACTGGTCTTCGCCCCGCTCAACGCCGAGACGATGGGCATGGCCGAGATGTTCGTCATCGACGCGCTCAAGTTCTGGGAGCCGCGCATCGAGGTGACCGACGTCGTCGCGCGCACCGACCGGCGGAAGCCGGCCATGCTGCTGATTGACGTGCAGTACAGCATCAAAGCCACACACGACCAGCGCAGCCTGGTCTATCCGTTCTATCGCATTCCGGGTGAATAACGGTTACGGAGTCAACATGGCCTTGCCCGTCCCAAACCTAGACGATCGGAAGTTCCAGGATTTCGTCGATGAAGCCAAGCGGCGTATCCCGCGCTACGCGCCGCAGTGGACCGATCACAACGTCAGCGATCCGGGCGTCACGCTGATCGAGTTGTTCGCCTGGATGACGGAGCAGATGATCTTCCGGCTCAACCAGGTGCCGGACAAGAACTTCGTCACCTTTCTGGAACTGCTCGGCGTCGGACTGCAGCCGGCGCAGCCGGCGCGCGGCGATGTCACGTTCATGCTTTCCGCCGCCCCCCGGCCGGACCGCCGCGCTATCATCCCGGCCTGGACTGAGACCGCCACGGAACGCACGGAAACACTGGAGGCCGTCGTCTTCACAACCGATACGGATGCCGAGGTGCTGCCCCCGCAAGTGCGCTGGCTGCTGACGAGCGCCGACGGCGACGAGTTCCAGGATCAGGCCGCCACGGCGCGCGGCGAAACGGCGCTCGATGTGTGGGCCAACCCGCCGCGTGCGTCCAACGCGATGTACCTCGGCTTCGACGCCGATCTGAGCCGTCATGTGCTTGTCCTGCAATTCCAGTGCGACCGGGTGGGCATCGGCATCGATCCCGAGCGCCCGCCGTGGAAGTGGGAAGTCTGGCGCGGCAACGAGTTCAAGTGGGAAACGGTCGAGGTCGCCTCGGACACGACGCTGGGACTCAACCAGAACGGCGAAGTGCGACTGCATCTGCCCTATGCCTGCCAGCCGGCCCGGCCGGACCGCATGCGCGAAGCGCGCACGTGGATTCGCTGCGCACCGCTCGACCAGTTGCCGCCCGGCCGCGCGCCCTATGCGCGCGCGCCGCGTATCCGCCGCGCGTCGGCGTACACGATCGGCATCACGGTGCCGGTCACGCACGCGCAACCGGTGGGTCCCGAAGTGCTCGGCTACAGCGCCGGGCAGCCGGCGCAGCGCTTCCGCCTGCAGAATCGCAACATCCTCAAGCCGCAGGGCAGCGATGAGATTGTGGAAGTCGCCGTGACCGCCAACAACTGGGAGCCGTGGACGATGGTGCCGCACTTCGGCGATTCCGGACCGGAAGACCGGCACTATATGCTCGATTCCATAACGGGCGAGGTCAGCTTCGGTCCCGCCGTACGCCAGCGCAACGGCGCGGAGCCGCAGTTCGGCGCGATCCCGCCGCAGGCCAGCCAGATTCGTATTCGACGCTACCGCATCGGCGGCGGCGTGCGCGGCAATGTGGCTGCCGGTCGCGTCAAGGTGCTGAAAACCACGCTCCCCTACGTCGCGTCGGTCACCAACCGTGCCGACATTACCGGCGGCCTTGAAGCACAGAGCCTCGATGACGCCAAGCTGCGCGCCCCGTCGCTGCTGCGCACCCGCTTCCGCGCGGTCACATCCGAGGACTATGAGTACCTTGCCCGCGAGGTCGAAGGCGTCGGCCGCGTGCGCTGCCTGCAGCCGCGCCCCGACGATCCCTCGGCGCCGCCGCCCAACACGGTGCAGATCCTCGTCATCCCGGCGCTGCCGGCGCTGACCGATAGCGAACTGGAGCGACAGATCGAGTTGCATGAGGCGCTGGCGCAGGAGAACCGGCGGGCCGGCATCGAGGGCGTCCTGCAGGCACAATTACGGCTGACACCGTCCACCGAGTTCCGCCTGCGCGAGTACCTGGACGAGCGGCGTATGTTGACAACGCGCATCCAGATCGGCGAGCCGCAGTACGTCTGGGTCACGGTGCAGACCCGCATCCGCGTCGCGCCCAAAGCCGAGCCGGAACGCGTGCGCCGCGACGTGAAGGCGGCGCTCTACCGATTCCTGAACCCGATGTATGGCGGCGGCGGTGGCGGCTGGCCCTTCGGCAAACCACTGACGATTGATAAGGTGTATGCGCTGATCCAGGAAGTGCCGGGCGTGGACTACGCCACGGGCCTCGATCTGTACCCGATCAACCTGACCGATCCGAAGGGCCAGCGACTTGGCAAATCAGAACAGGTCATCAACGTTCCGCCCAACGGCGTGATAGTTTCGTACTATCACAACGTCTACTCGGCCTAACTCGCATGGCAAGGTTACGCTCATGAGTCAGCCAGTGCAGCGATCGGCGCGCAATCCGCTTGTGCCGCTCTGGGGCAAGCCCAGCCGCTTGATGACGTACTTGCCGTCCTTGTACGCCGACGATCCGTTCCTCGGCAGCTTCCTGAATATCTTTGACGATACGTGGCAGCCGCTGTCGCAGCAGATCGCGGTGCTGTGGGCGTACTTCGACCCGCGCCTCACGCCACCCGACATGCTGCCGTGGCTCAGCACCTGGGTGGACCTGGCGCTCGATGAGAACTGGCCCGTCGAGCGGCGCCGGCAGTTGATTCTGCGCGCAGCCGATCTGTATCGCCGGCGTGGCACCCGGAGCGCGCTGCGCGATTATCTCGCCATCTACATGGATGCCGAACCTGAGATCAGCGAGGACGCCGTAGACGGCAACCCGTATCACTTCACGGTCGTGTTCCGTCTGCCCGATCCGTCGACGATCGACCCGGACCGCGTGCGGCGCATTATCGAAGAAGAAAAGCCCGCTCACACAACGTACACGCTGCGCATCGAAAAGGCGTAAGTCAAGCTCATGCGAACCGCCAGGTGGTGCACTCATGCCTGATTCAGTGACCCTCAAACTCGACACCGCAGCCGTTCAGGTCAAACCGGGCGCATCGGCCACGGTCCGGCTGACCGTCCGCAATCGCACTGAGGAAGTCGGAAACTACACCATCACGATCGAGGGCGTGCCCGCCGGATGGGTATCGGCCTCCCCCGAACAGGTGTCGGCGTTTCCGATGCAGGACATTCAGGCTGACATTAGCGTGAACCCGCCAGCCGACGCAACCGGCGCCGTGTATCACGTGCAGGTGCGCGCCGCAACGCAAAGCGGATCGGGCGGCGTAACGCAACTGGACGTGGACGTGCCGGCGACATTCGTGCCGCCTGCACCGCCGCAGCGATCGGTGCCCCCTCCTCCGCCAACCACCGCGCCGGAATCGTCGGCGCGGCGCGCGCCGACCGCGTCACCGCCAAAGTCGATGCCCGAGTCCCGTCCGCGGCAGCCATTCACGCCCCCGCCGGCGGCACCGCCCGCGACCTCGTCGGCGGACAGCAGCGCACAGCGCACGCAGACGGCCGCACAGATTGAAGTCGTCGCCGAGCCAATCAAAGGTGCGCCCCCACCGGCCGTTCAATGGAAGCTGGCGCTGCACAATGCAGGCACGGTGCTCGATACGTTTGCCTTCAGCATCGCCGGCATCAAACCGGCCTGGGTCAAGTTGCAGCCGGCGCAGGTCACGCTGAACCCGGATGAGACCGGCAACGCGACATTGACGGTCACACCGCCGCAGGACACGGCGGCCGGTTCGTACCCATTTGTCCTGCGCACATTCTCTTATCTGAACCTGAACCAGCGCACCGATCTGCCGCTGAAGGTCGACGTCACGACCAGCGCCGGGTTTCAGATGGCGATCGACCCGAAAGATATCGAGGCGCAGGGACAGCGCGATTTCCGCGTGGTGCTGAGCAGCACGCCGACGAGCAACACGGATTTATGGCTGAACCTGTCGGCCGCCGACCCGGATGGCGCGTGCGACTATGTGTTCGAGCAAGCGCAGGTGTTCGTGCCGGCCAAGCAAGCCGTGGCGGGCATTTTGCGCGTGCGCCCGCGCGCGGTGCTCAATCCCGGCGAGCGAAAGATGATCGCCTTCCGTGTCACGGCGACCGAGCGCGACGGCCGCGTGCCGCCGCAAGTCGCCGACGCCCGCCTGACTCAGGTTGGCGCGTCGCCGCTCCGCGTCGTCCTGCGCCCGCAGGTCAATAGCGCCGAACTGGATGCCAGCTACACCGTGCTGGCCGTCAACCCGTCGGGTGTCGAGACGACGCTGGTCTTCTCCGGCGAGGATCCGGAACTGGGCTGCGAGTACACGTTCCAGCCGCCGCGCGTGGTGCTGCCGCCAGGCGCAGAGGCACAGGTTACGCTGCGCGCGCGCGCGCGGGCCAACTTCGAGGGCGAAGGTAGTAAGGAGTATGCGTTCACGGTAAACGCCACGCGCGCCGGTGAACTGGTGCCGGTGGCGACCGCCACGGGCAAGTTCGTTCAGCAGACGCTCAAGCCGGTCAAGCTGGCGCTGATTCCGGCGCAGATCAGCAGCACCGGCTCGGCGCAGTTCGTCGTGAAAGCCAGTAACCCGCGCCCAAAGGCGGTCCAGGTCTTGCTGGCGGCGACCGACGAAGCCGACGCGCTGTCGTTCTCGTTCAGCCCGAGCGAGATCAACCTCGCGCCGGGTTCGGAGGGCAGCGCCACCATCACGGCGAAGCCCAAGGACAGCCTGATGAAGGGCGAGCAACGCCGCGTGCACAAATTCGCGGTGACCGGCACGGTGGAAGGCGCGGCCGTGCCGCCGGTCGTCAACGGCACGCTTGCGCAGATTCCGGGCGTCGACCTGAGCGGGTTCACCGGCGGCGGCTTTAAGCTCTTCCTTTGGTTCGCGCGCTGGCTGCTGTTCTTCATCTTCATCTCGTTCCTTGCGACGCTCGTGCTGGCCGGCATCGAAGTGATTGAGAAGCCGCCGGTGCGCAACGAACGCCTGGTTGCGTTGCTGACTTCGGTGATCAACCCGGCATTTGTCAGAACGCTGATCGAGATCTCGCCGTTTGGCGGCCTGTCGCGCGCCATCGCCGACTTCATGCGCTATCTCGTCGACCAGGTGTTGTTTCCGCATTAGTCACAATTTGATTTGCCGGCACGGCGCCGGACGAGCCTATCGAAGGGCAGTTGCCATGACGGCGGCCGGATGGATTTCGCGATGACCTGCGGCGTAGGTTCTCATGTTCAACCAACTCGGCACCGCATTGCCTCGCAGCCCAAACATGCGCATGCTCGGCGGCCTGCTGCTGGCCATCTTCGCCTGCCTGGGCTGCATGCTGGCTTCGTACATAGCCATCGGCCCGCAACCAGCGGCCACGGTCGCGCCGTCGAGCGCGACGCCGGCCGCCCTGGACAGCGAAACACCGTCGCCCACCAGCACAGACACGCCAGCGCCGACAGCGACGTCGACGCCATCGCCTTCCCCGACGACCACACCGACCGGGACCCAACCACCGACGGCGACGACCACGGCCACTCCAACCGTCACGCCGACGGCGACCCGCACGCCGACCAGAACGCCGACGAGCACGTGGACGCCGACCACCGTGCCCACCGCGTTACCCTACCTGCGCGGTCCGCAGAACCTGGCGGTGTACGCAAAGACGGGCAATGTGTGGGTGACGAACCGGACCGACAACTCGCTCGCCGAGGTCGATGGCGGCAACGTCTCGCGCGTGCTGACACGGATCGCCAACGTGCCGAGCCCGAACGGTATCGCCATTTATCAGGCGGCCGGCTTGGCCTACGTAACGAACCGCGATCAATCGACCGTCACGGAGATCGACCTGAATCGAAAGCAGGTGCGGCAGACGTTTGCAGTCGGCAGCCTGCCGTGGGGCATCGCCGTGGATGAGAGCCATGGCGCGGTGTATGTCGCCAATTTTGGCTCCAACAGCTACTCGTGCATCCGCCCGGCCACGCGGGACGTGCTGGCGATTGCCAGCAAGATCACGCAGCCAGCCCATGTGACCTACAACGCGCGGGTCGATGCCATCTACGGTGTCAGCCGCGACGGGCAGGTGGTGCAGTTGACCTGCGGAAGCAGCCAGATCGTTAAGTCGTTTGCCGATAGCACCCTATTCGACATCGCCTCAAGCGAAAACAGCAACCATGTATTCGTTACCACCAACGGCAGTCAGCGCGTTCAATGGTTTTTCGTCGGTTCGATGGGGGCCAATAGTTATCCGTTTGCGAACGAACCGTACGCCGTGGAAGCGATCAAGACGTGCGTCGGCGCCGTCGTGCCGGCCGAAGACAAGCTATACGTGCTCGATCAGTGGCTAAGCGGGGTAGTACGCACGTTCAATCTCGGCAAACAGACGGTGGGCGAAGGCGGCCAGGGCCTCGCCTACTTTGCGCCGGCCGACACGGTGTACGTGGCCAACTTCGGCGCCAACAGCCTGACGGCGATCAAGAATCCCTGCCCGCCCAATGTCACGCCGGTCTACGGCACCCCGAAACCGTAGAGTTGCTGCACGCGAAATTGACGAGGATCCATGTTCGACCAAATTAGCAACTCGCTGCCCAAAAGCCCGAACATGCGCATGCTCGGTGGCTTGCTTATGGCCATCTTCGCATGCATCGTCTGCATGCTGGGATCGTTTCTCGCGCTGGGGCCGCAACCGGCGCCGACTGTGCCCCCAGCCACCGTGACGCAGTTCGCCGCGGCGGCGGCGACCGAAACGCCGCTACCGACTGACACGCCCATGCCAACGCCGACGTCCACGCCGACCAATACGCCAACCAATACGCCAACCGGGACGTTGCAGCCCACGCCAACCTTCACGTCGACGCCGACAAACACGCCCACCGCAACACAGACGCCGACGAACACGGCGACGCGGACGCCGACCAAAACGCCGACCCAGACGGCCACACCGACCAACACGCCCACCGCGACCCCCTATCTGCGAACGCCGCAGAATATCGCGGTATACGCGAAAAGCGGCAACGTATGGGTCACAAACCGCATGGACAACTCGGTGGCGGAGGTGGACGGCCGCAACGTGTCGCGCGTGCTGACCCGCATCGCCGACATCCCCAGCCCGAACGGCATCGCCATCTGGCAGGCGGCCGGGCTGGCATACGTAAGTAACCGCGAGCAGGCGACAGTGACGGAGATTGACCTGAATTCCAAACGCGTGCGCCGGACCTACGCGGTCGGCGCACTGCCGTGGGGTCTTGCAGTCGACGAAAACAGCGGCGTCGTGTTTGTCGCCAACTTTGGCTCGAATCTGTACTCGTGCATTCGGGTCGATACGGGCCAGGTCGCTTCCATCCCGATCGGTTTCGGCCAACCCGCGCACGTGCATTATAATGCGCAGACGGATGCGGTCTACGGCGTCAGTCGCGACGGGCAGGTGGTGCGCCTGTACTGTGTAGATGGCGGCGGTTCCGATAAGTTCGCCGACGCCAGCCTGTTCGACCTGAGCATGTCCGATAATGCGGCTTACGGCTACGTTTCGGCATTGGAGAGCAAACGGGTATACGGGTTTGCGCGCATCGCCGGCCGGAGCTATCCGTTCAGGAACGCGCCGTATGGGCTTGAGTACATGGGCCGCTGCGTCGGCGTGATGGTGCCGGCCGAGGATCGTTTGTACGCGCTGGACAACACGCTATCCACGGCCGTACGCTCTTATGCGGTCGGAAAGCAGTCCGTCGGTGAAGGCGGTCAGGGTATCGCGTACTTTGCGCCGACGGACACCGTATACGTGGCCAACTACGCAGCCAATAGCCTGTCGGCGATTACGGCGCCATGTCCGGTGTCATTAACGCCAACCTACGTCTTTTACTAGTTCTGGTGCGCGCCACACGGCGCACCCATCTCGCCGCAAGGATACGGTTGCATGGCATCGGTTCTCCTGTCTGCGAATCACGATCGTGTCAGCGTCGCGCCCGGCTCGAGCGTCGAGTTCGTCGTAACCATCCAGAACCTGACGACGCTTGTCGATCAGGTGACATTGCGCGTCGAAGGCATCGATAGCCGCTGGGTGCAGATGGTTCCGCCGGTTCTGCCGGTCTTCGCACAAGGCACTGCCTCGGCACGCGTGATCATCTCGCCACCCGCACACCCGGCCGAGGCGATGGCCGGCAGTTACGGCGTGCAAGTGGCCGGCGTATCGCAGGAACGGCCGGGCGAAAGCGCCGTGACGAACGTCACGCTCGACGTGCAGTTGGTTGGCGACTATCAGTTGCGTCTCACGACGCCGCAAGCGGGCGACCTGCCGCAGGAGCGGCGTTATCCGCTGCGCGTCATCAACGGCGCCAACGCTGTGCTGCTGGTGCACCCGAGCGGCCAGGACCGCAACGGCGATTTCTGGTACAAGTTCGAGCCGTTTCAGCTTACGGTCCCGCCTGGCGGCGAAGGCACACTCGTCGTCACGGCGCGCGCCAAGCAGATGACCGTCGCCCAGCGCGCGGTCGCCTTCAACGTGGCGACCACCGGCACATATACGTTACGCGACGGTAACGCCGTCGACGCGGCGCCGCGCGACGTCGCGGGCCAGTTTGCGCAGGGCGCGCTGGCCACCCTGATCGTCTCGGTGGCACCGGCCCAAATGCGTGCGCCGCTCACGGGCATATTCCAGGTGCGCGTTGGGAATCCGGGACCGATTCCGGTGAACGCCCGGCTGGCCGTCAGTGAAGCCGCTGAAGGACTCTCGTTCCGCTTCAATCCGGAGCAGGTCGTGCTGGCGCCGCAGTCCGAGCGCCCCGTGTCGCTGAGCGTACGTGCGGCCGGCATGCTGGCCGCCGGCGGCGCAGCGCACAGCTACGATTTTCGGGTTGCGGCCGCCGCGACTGACGGCCTGGCTGAGCCAGGTGCGGCTTCGGCGCAATTCGTGCAGATTGCGCCAGTCAAGCCGGTACCGTGGGCGCTGATCATCGGCCTGCTCACACTAGCCCTGATTGCATGCTTTGCGTTCGCCATCGTGATTGTCAATAACATGCCGCGATAGCGGATACCCTCCCAAGTTGAGGAAAGTTCATGCCCACTACCGTCGTGACTGTTGATCCGCCCCTCGTCTCCGTGCAGGCAGGCAGCCAGGCGACTGTACGTGTTGCCGTGGAGAACCGCAGCGATTTTGTCGGCCAGTATCAACTGTCGCTGGCCGGCGCCGATGCCTCGTGGGTCACGTTCGAGCCGGATCAGGTGGCTGCGTTTCCGGGCAGCACGGCCAACGCCACCATACGCTTGAGTTTGCCCGCCAGCGTCATTCCGGCCACGTACCCGACGGTCGTGCGCGTGATCAATCAGAGCGACACGTCCGATGAAGCACGCGCGCTGCTGCGCCTCAACGTCACCGCCGCTCCCGGCAGCCAGCCAGGCGGCACGCCAGGTTTTGTCGCGACGGGCGCAGGCAACCCGCCGCCAACCGGCATGCCCGAGTCGCGCCGGACTGCGCCCCCACCGCCGGTCGCGGCATTCACCGGCGTGCCCGCCCGGCGCGCGGCCTCGCCGGGTGCCGGCCAGCTCGAATTGTCGATTGACCGCGACAGTATTACCGTCCTGCCCTCCGGCAGCCAGTCGATCAACGTCATCTGGCGAAACACCGGCGGTACCGCCCTGGCTATCGACGCGGAGCTGCAGGGCCTGCCGCCGGCCTGGATCCGGCTGGAGCCGGCTGCCTTCGATCTGCCAAAGACGAGCACCGTGCCGGGCCGCGTTACGATCTCACCGCCCTCCGAGGCGCCGACCGGCAGCTACCCGATCACGCTCGTCGGCACCGAGCGCAATACCCCGGGCATGGCTGCCAACATCGACCTCGTGCTTGAGGTCGGTGAGGCCGGTGGCGTAACGTTGGAAATCGTTCCGCCGCAAGCGGCGGGCCAGGACGGCGCCACCTATCGCGTGCGTGCAACGCAGAGCGGCACGACGCCGCTGAATGTGTCGTTCTTTGCCTCCGATCCGGATGCGGCACTCGCATATACATTCAATCCGGCGACGATCTACGTGCCGCCATCCGGCGACGCAACCAGCGAATTGAGCGTGCGCGCGTCGAAAGGGCTGGTGGGCGTCGAAACGCAGAACTTCCAGTTTACTGTCACGGCGACGGCGGCGGAAGGCACGGCCCGCGCCGCGACGGCCTCCGGGCTTTTCGTGCAGCAGCGCACGCCCACGATCGGACTCGTCATCGCCCCGGCCGAAGTAACCGCGCCCGACAGGGCAACGTACACGATCCGCGTCAAGAATCCGAGCGCCATTCAGACCAATGTGCGGCTCGTGGCCGCCGACGGCAACAACGCGTGCCGCTACCTGATCAATCCGCCGGCCGTGGCCGTGCCGGCCGGCGGCGAAGCGCAGGCCAGCCTGCTCGTCACGCCGCAGAAGCTGACGGCCGAGCCGGGATCGATCATCAACAACTTCACCGTGAGTGCGGAGCCGAGCGGAAGTCTGCTGACCGGCGCGCAGGCCAGCGGGAAGTATGTGCAGACCCAGACCATCCTGCCATCCATTCGGCTGGCGCCAGGCAGCCAGTCGTCGACCGGCGCGGCAACGTTTAATGTGCAGGCGACTAACACGCGCCCCACGGCCCTCGATGTTGAGTTGCGCGCTTTTGATGCCGCCAACCTGGTCGAGCTAAGGCTGAGTACGGCACAGTTGCGGCTGCCGCCGAACGGCTCGGCGCAAGCCAGGGTCACAGCGCGCCCAACCACGAAGCTGTTGGCCGGCGAGGCGCGCCGCCCGAACGAGTTTACGGTCGAGCTGCATGTCCCCGGTCTGGAGCAGACCGCGCAGGCCAAAGGCACGCTCGTGCAGGTCGGCGGGTTCAACTTTGCGCGGCTGATTCCGATCATCCTGCTGCTGGCCGCGCTCGTCGTGTGCGTCGGCGTCGCGGCGCTCACGCTGCCGACCATTGGCGGCTGGCTATCGGACCGGCAGCGGGAGATCGCAAAGTTTCTGCAGGCGGCGCCCACGCCGCTGCCGCTGGTGACGTTTGCGCCGTTCACCCCGACGCCGACCATCACGCCGATTCCGACCCCGACGCTGATCCCGGTGCCGTTCGCCATCAAGGGTGTCACGGCGAAAGTGTCGCCAGCGTCGGCCAATAGCTGCCCCACCACTCTGAGCTTCTCAGCGGAGATCGAAGTTTCACAGGTCGGCAGTATTACGTATGTATGGGAGTTCAGCGACGGATCGAGCACCACGCCCAGCACCCTGAACTTCGGTGCGGCCGGCAAGCAGACGGTCAACACCTCCAAGTCGTTCAATACCAACGGCGTGGTTGGCGGTCACGTCAAGATCACCGCGCCGCCATCGCCCGATTCCAACCAGGCATCCGCAACGCTCAACTGTCCGGCCGCCCCCACCGCCGCGCCGGCCGCGCCGACGGCGACGCCGAAGCCGGCCACCGCGACGCCGATGCCCACACTGCCTCCGGCCATCTTCGTCGCCAACTTCAGCGGTGACTGGACGACGAACTTCGGCAGCATGCATCTTAATCAGGGCGGCCCGTCGATCACCGGCACGTATTACAATGGTTTCTTGGGACAGGGCGGCACGATCGCCGGCACAGTGACGGCCAATACGTTTAACGGCACCTGGTCGATCTCAGGCGGCACCGGATCGATCCAGTTCAACATGGGCGCCGACGGGGCGTCATTCACGGGTAAGTTCAATGGGACCACCGATTGGTGCGGCGCAAAGCACACAAGCACCGCCACGCTTCCGCCCGGGTGCGGCTTCTCCGGACCGTGGAGCATTCGCCTGTCGGGCGGCACGCGCACGATGACGCTCGTCCAACGTGGCGACAACACCGTGAGCGGCACCTATAATAATGGCACCGCGAACGGCACGATAAACGGCACCGTATCGTATCCACCCACCAATGTGGTCCTCAACGGCACCTGGACCGTCGGCGGTTCCACAGGTTCGATTCGCTTCTTCCTGAACGACTATAATGCCACCCGATTCCAGGGCAACTACAATACGACCTTCGAGTGGTGCGGCTGGCGCGATGGCGGAACGCAGCCAGCACCCTGCCTGCGCAACTAACCCGGACAAGCAGGCGGCAGGCGGGCGAGGCGCGATGCCTCGCCCGCCTGCATTTCCGCCTGCGGCCGCGCCGCCGCCGCGGCTGGTTCACTTGTTACGGCAACCGTGTTTTGACACACGCCGCACTCTTTCATATAATAATCAAGTGCCTGTCGCCGGAAGGAGGTTTCATGCTATTCAATGTCGCTCAACTGATGAAAGAGCACACCGGCGCCGCGCGCAAGCAGTCCATCAGGGTGCCTGCCGCGGAGCTTGACCGCGAAACCGGCGCCATCGACGACCTGGCAGGGGTTGTCAAGTTGCTGCGCACGGTTGAGGGCGTGCTGGTCACCGGAGCGATGACGACGCAGGTGATGCTGACCTGTGACCGCTGCCTGGACGAGTTCGCCCAGGTCGTGGAGTTCGAACTCGAAGACGAGTTCAAGCCGAGCATCGATATTGTCAGCGGCGCAAGCGTGCCGGTGGATCCCTTTGATCAGGACAACCTGATCGATGACCATCATATACTCGATCTGACCGAAGTTATCCGGCAGCGTATTCTGTTGAACCTGCCGTTGCATCCGGTCTGCCGTCCGGCTTGTCGCGGGCTGTGCCCGACCTGCGGCCAGAACCGGAATGAGGGCGCCTGCCGCTGCCGTGTCGAAGGCACGGATCCGCGCTGGGAGGCCCTGCGTGACCTGCTGCGCTAAACGCAAATTAACAAAGCGAACGCGAAACACATCGGAAAGGAGTTGATCGCGAATGACCCCGCACCCAAAGCGAAAATTATCGCAGGGACGACGCGACCGCCGCCGCAGCCACCTGGCGCTCAAAAGCCCACAGCTTGTGCGCTGCCAGCGCTGCAATGAATTCCGGCTGCCGCATCACGTCTGCCTGAATTGCGGCACATATGATGGCGTCGAAGTGCTCGAGATGGAAGAGCAGAAGGCCAAGTAGTTTCCGGTCTGCTGCAACTAAGCCGTGCTTTCATGCAACATGCAGACTGCACGGCTTATTTATTGACTCTGGACTCTCGCTCATGACTATTGCGCTGGTATTCCCCGGACAAGGCTCGCAGTTTGTCGGCATGGGCAAGGATCTGCTGGCGTTCGACCCGGCGCGGGCGGTGTTCGAAGAGGCTGACCGGATCCTCGGTTTCGCGCTATCGCGGGTCATGTTTGACGGCCCCAAGGAAGAACTGGACGACACGGTCAATACGCAGCCGGCGTTGTTTGCGATGAGCGCCGCCGTGCTGGCCTGCCTGCCGGCGCAGTCGCCGGCCTTCGTCGCCGGTCACAGCCTCGGCGAGTACGCTGCGCTATACGCGGCCGGGGCGCTCTCGCTGCCGGATGGCCTGCGGCTCGTTCGCGAACGCGGGCGGCTGATGAAGGCCGCCGGCGCTTCCAATCCGGGCGGGATGGCGGCCATCATCGGGCTGGACGACGCCGCGATAAACGAACTGTGCGCGGCAGCCGGCGGGGTGCAGGTCGCCAATTACAACTCACCGGGGCAGGTCGTCATTTCTGGAACCCGCGAGGGCGTGGCGGCGGTGATGACCGCTGCCAAACAGCGGAAGGCCAAGCTCGTCACGGCGCTCGATGTCAGCATCGCCGCTCACTCTGAATTGATGCGGCCGGCGGTGGCCGATTTTACCAGCGCCGTGAACGCCACGCCGTTCCACGCGCCGCGCATACCGGTGGTGGCCAATATCACGGCGCAACCACTCGAAAGCGTCGAGGCTGTGCGCGCGGAACTCGTTGGGCAACTGACGGCCTCGGTTCAGTGGACGCGCACCATCGAGAGCATGGCCGCCCACGGCGTCGACACGATCGCCGAGGTGGGCGCCGGCAAGGTGCTGAGCGGCCTGAACAAGCGTATTGCGCGCGGCGCGCGGTTGGTGAACTTCGGAGACCTGGCCAGCATCCAGTCGGCCGGGACATAAGTGCCACAGAGGACACGGGACAGATGATCAACCTGACGGGCAAAGTGGCGCTGGTGACCGGCGGCTCGCGCGGCATCGGGCGCGCGATCGCGATCAAGCTCGGCGCGCTCGGCGCGAAAGTGGTCGTCAACTTCAATAGCAACGAGTCCGCGGCGCAGGAAGTCGTCGAGACGATCACAGCGGGCGGCGCCGGCGCAGCCGCCGCGGTACGCGGCGATGTGAGCCGCAGCGACGACGCGGCGCGGGTCGTCAAGTTCACGACCGATACCTTCGGCCGGCTGGACATCCTCGTCAACAACGCCGGCACGACACGCGACAACCTGCTGGCGCTGATGAAGGAAGAAGATTGGGACTTCATCCTGACGACCAACCTCAAGAGCGTGTTTAACATGTCCAAGGCCGTTTTGCGGCCCATGATGCGGCAGAAGTTCGGGCGCGTCATCAACATCACGTCGATAGCGGGCGTGTCGGGCAATGCCGGCCAGGCCAACTATTCGGCCGCCAAGGCGGGCATGATCGGTTTCACCTACTCGATGGCCAAAGAGTACGGCGCCAAGAACATCACCGTCAATGCGGTCGCGCCGGGCTTCATCCCGACCGACCTGACCAGCACGCTGCCGCCGGAATTGAAGGAACAGATGATCAAATTGACGCCGCTGGGGCGCTTCGGCACGGCCGACGATGTGGCCCATGCCGTCGCGTTTCTGGCGTCCGACGAGGCCGGCTTTATCACCGGGCAGGTGCTGCGCGTCGACGGAGGCATGGCCTTCTAGCACGCCAGCGGGAGCGCGAGGTATGGAAGACAGAAAAGCAGGTACCGTCCGTATTGCACCCCAGGTGCTGACCACCGTCGCCGGCGGCGCCGCGTTGGCGGTTCCCGGCGTGCTGCGCGTGAGCGCAACGCGCCCGGTGACCATGGAGCGCTTGCTGCGGCGTGTTGCGGTCGAGCCGGGCGTGGCGATCGCCATCGACGCCGACGGCGTCGTGGTCGACCTGTACCTGGTGCTTGACCGCAATGTGAACATGCTGGAGACGAGCCGCTCGGTGCAGGCCGAGGTGGCGCGCGCCATCCATGACACGGTTGGCATGACCGTGCGCGAAGTGAACGTGCACGTCGAGGATGTCGGCGACGAGCCGGCGGCGCCACAGGCGCTCTGATCTGTTCGATGCAACCACGCCGCCGCGCGCGCATCACGGTCCTGCAGTGCCTGTATGAACTGGATCAGACCGGGCACGACGCGTTGACCGCGTTCGAGCAGCGCGTGGCCGAAGAGCCGCTGCCGCGGGACGCCGAGGAGTTCGCCCTGGAGTTGCTGGCCGGTGTGACGGCGCGCCGGTCGGCGCTGGACGATGTGGTGCAGAAGATTGCACCCGAATGGCCGCTCGACCAGGTCGCCATAGTCGATCGCAACGTATTGCGGCTGGCCGCCTACGAATTGCTGTACACGTCGGAAACACCCCGAAAAGTTGCCATCAACGAGGCCATCGAGCTGGCCAAGTTGTACGGCGGCGATAACAGCGCCCGCTTCGTGAACGGCGCACTCGGCACGCTGGTCGAGCACTTCAATGACTTTGCCCAGCGCGCCCAAAGCGAGCGTTAACTCCCCCTCATGGGCGACATTATCTCGATAGTCCTGCTGATCTTGCTGGCGATCCTATTGATCGGACCGCGGAAGTTGCCGGAAGGCGTTGAGGCGCTGTGGCTCACCTGGAGCAACTTCCAGCGCAGCCAGCACGGCGGCGCGCCGATTACGCTGGACCAGGCGCGCCAGCGCTGGCGCAGCGAGCAAAGCCCGTTCTTCAACGGCATCCAGTTGTTGTACGCCGCGTCGGAGCATCTGCAGGAGATGCGCTCGCGCATGTTCAAGGCGCTGATCGCCGTCGCGATTTGCACGCTGCTCGTTTTTGTCTTTTCCGATAACCTGTTCCGTTTGCTTTTGCGTCCGCTCGACAACGTCGCGTGCGTGCAGACCGAGACGCTCGTGAGCACGCTGCAGTTGTCACAAGATGTGCCAATCACCACGACAGTTCGGATCGGCACGGATAGCACGCCAGTGAGCACGACGGTCATTTTACCCGCTGGCACCATTCTGCCCGTCACGTATCTCAAGCCGTGCGAGAAGCTGCGTCCAATCTTCACCAAGCCGACCGAGTTGTTTATTACGACCTTCATGGTCGACGTCTACGCGGGACTGGGGCTGGCCATCCCGTTCATCATTTACCAATTCGTGGCGTTCCTGATGCCGGCGCTGCTACCGCACGAAAAGCGGTATGTGTATCTACTGCTGCCGGGCATGACATTGTTATTCGTCATTGGCGTCGTCTTCTGCTACCTGCTGGTTCTGCCGGTGGCCGTCGGGTTCCTGTTTAGCTTCAACCTCGATATCGCGCAGCCGCTGCCGTCGATCAATGACTACATCAACTTCGTAAGCAGTCTCTTGTTTTGGGTCGGCCTGACCTTTGAGACGCCGCTGATCATCTTTTTCCTGGCCAAGACGCGGGTCGTTAAATTGGCCCAACTCAAAGCGTTTCGCCGTTTTGCCATTGTGGGCGGCTTCGTGATCGCCGCGCTGATTACGCCGACACCGGACCCGCTGAACCAGGCGATCGTTGCGCTGCCGATCATCATCCTGTACGAAGTCGGCGTCTTCCTCGCACGCTTCGCATAGACTATGGACTTTACGCTCGACGAAACGCAACGACTGTTCCGGCACACGGTACATGAGTTTTCGGCCATTGAACTCAAGGCGCGCGCCGCCGAAACCGACCGGACCGCACAGTTCAACTGGGCTGCCGTGCGCAAGATGGGGCCGCTTGGACTCCTCGGCTTGAATGCGCCGGAAGAGTACGGCGGCGCGGGCATTGACGCTGTGAGCGCCGCCATCGCTATCGAGGAGATGGGCTGGGGCTGCGGCAGCACGGCGTTGGCGATTGCCGCCCACAACGGACTGGCCAGCGCGCCTATCGCGCTGTTTGGAACCCCGGAGCAAAAGGAACGTTTCTTGCGCCCGCTGGCGACGGGCACGGGGCGACTGGGCGCGTTGGCGCTGACAGAACCGGGCGCAGGCTCGGACCTTTCCGCAATTTCGACGACCGCCATGCTGGATGGCGACGACTGGATCGTCGACGGCGCCAAGATGTGGACGACCAATGCGTCGATCGCGGACCTCATCGTCGTGCTGGTTCGGTCGGCGGGACGCGGTGGCTTCAGCCAGATCATCGTGCCTACTTCGGCAACAGGCATCACGATTGGCCCGGCCGAAGCCAAGATGGGGCTGCGCGGCTCCCCCACACATGCGGTCCGCTTCGATCATGTGCACGTGCCGCGCGAGAATCTGCTCGGAACCGCCGGGCGCGGCCTGCAGCAGACGCTGGCTGTGCTCGACGGTGGGCGCATCGGCATCGGCGCGTTGTGTGTTGGACTGGCGCAGGCCGCATACGACGAGGCGCTTTCCTACGCGCGCGAGCGGCATACGTTCGGCACGGCGATTGCCCAGCACCAGGCAATCCAGCACATGCTGGCCGACATGGCCACGGACATCGAGGCCGCCAGGCTGCTCGTATACCAGGCCGCCTGGGTGCGCCAGCAGGGTCAGCCGTACACGCGCCAGGCCGCCATTGCCAAACTATTCGCCAGCGAAGCATCCGAACGCGTGTGCTACAAAGCGATGCAGATTCACGGCGGGTATGGCTATTCGAGCGCGTATCCCGTAGAGCGCATCTATCGCGATCAGCGACTCATGGCGATTGGCGAGGGCACATCCGAAGTGCAACGCATGGTCATCGCTCGCCTGGTATTGCACTAGACACCCGCCGCTCTTTCGTGATACAATGGGGCCGCGCAGGTCGGTGGGGACACGCTCGCGACCACCGTCTTGCGGCTCGGCCAGGACCGGGCCGCGCGCGAGTCTTCCAGTCCATCATATGAAGCCCAGAGCCGGGCTTGGGATGCCAATCAGCGGACGAGAACCGACATCACTGACGAGTATGACGAATCGTTCTCTACAACAGCGCCGCCTGGCTTCGCAGCTCTATGACGAAGCATCCCGCCAGTTGGCGATCGGCAACTGCGCCGACGCCTACCATAAGTTCGGCCGCGTTCTCGACCTCGCCCCAGATTTCCCCGGCGCACGCCACAAGTGCGACGCGATTGAGCGACAGCAGCACTTCGAAGCGCAGTATCACGCTGCTATTCAACTGGCACTTTCCGGACGCTTCCGGGAGGCGCTGCGGGCATTCAGCGTCATCGACCCGGTCAGCGTGTACCACGCGCCCAGTCTCCACTGGGCACGAGTCGGACGCCGCGAACTGGCACATCAGGGCAAGCAAGCACAGCGTGCGCCATCAATACCGGTGACGCGCGCCACACTGTTGGCCACGCCTACCGTGATTGTTGCCATCTGTATGATTTTGTGGATGGGCACCAACGCCCTGATGGCCCCGCTGCCTGGCGCATCGCCTACGCCGCCGCACAGGGTCGAAGGCGAGTCGACGGTCCTGCCGTCAAATACGGCGTTCGTCCACGAAGCTGATCCTGCAGAAGCGCCCGATGATCAGGCCCCGATTGAAGAGCCGGACGACATGGCAGCAACGCCTGCCGGCACCGCGCCAGGAGAACCCGGCAGCACGCCGGGCGCGCCCACGGCGACCCTGGCGCCCGGCGCACCGACGCGGACCCCCGCACCGACGCGGCGCCCGACGACGACGCCCACCCGCGTCGTTGTTCAGTTCGTGCCCACACGCACCCCAACTGCGGTGCGTCCGCCAACGGCAACGAGCACCGCCGTCCTGCCGCCGCCAACCGCATCGGCGACGCCGGCGCCATCCACGCCGACCATTGTCGCTCCAACGCCAGCCGCCACCAGCACACCCTTACCCACGGCCACCGTGGGCATAGTGATTGCCGCCAACCCGTCGCAAACGCCCGCCCCGAGCAACACGCCGGTGCCAACGTCCACGCCGGCGCCCGTTACGATTGTCGTTCACGCCTATGAGTATGACTTTAGCCCGGCAGAGATAAGCGTGACCGCAGGCGCGCGCGTGCGATTGACGCTCGTCAATGACGGCGACACGACCTTCGACTGGGTGCTGCTCAACCCGAACGGGACCATCGCGGCCAAAGTGATGGCGGGCGCCGGGCAAACGGTCACGGGCCAATTCACGGCGCCCACCGCGCCGGGCGCTTACAGCGTCGTCTGCGACATTTCGAACTATGCGCAGCTCGGCATGAAGGGCGTCGTCAATGTCACCGCCCGTTAGCCACGCACGGTCGCGTCAGTCATAGTATGGCGGAGTCGCTGCATGTTTCGCTGGCGCGCGCTGCGGTGAACGCTCAGGCACGAGCCGAACGCCTGCACATGCCGTTTGACCGTGTGCCGGGCGCACTACAGCAGCCGGCGGCATGTTTCGTCTCCATACACAAACATGGTCGCCTGCGCGGCTGCATCGGAACGATTCACCCAACGGAAGCGACCCTCGCGCAGGAAATCGTCCGAAACGCCGTGCTGGCTTCGACGGAAGACCCGCGATTCATGCCCGTCGGCGCAGACGAATTGCCCGACCTCGACTATTCAGTTGATGTCCTGAGCGAACCCGAACCGATCGCATCGGCCGATCAACTGGATCCCAAGCGCTATGGCGTCATCGTCCGCTGCGGACGACGGCGCGGGTTGCTCTTGCCCGACCTGGAGGATGTCGATTCGGTCGCGACACAGGTATCCATTGCGCTGGACAAAGGTGGAATCGGTCACGATGAAGCGTACCAACTGTTTCGCTTTACCGTAAGCCGATTTCATTGACATACGCTGCAAAAAAGGCCCTCGCGTTCGCGGGGGCCTTCTTGTTCGCCACCAGACGGCGACTACTGCGCGGTGATCTTACCCGACATGCCGGCCTCTTTGTGGCCGGCCACGTCGCAGATAAGATTGTATGTACCAGCTGCGGGCAGCGTGAACTCGCCGCTGCCGGTCTTTCCCACCGGCACCGTAAACTTGAAGACGACCTTCCCAGACGAATCGGTGACCACCCAGTTATGGTCAACCGCGCCACGGTTCGTCATGGTCACCTTGACGCTTTCACCCGCCTTCAGCGCGAAGCTGTTCGGCTCAAACTTGAAGTCGGATGCGGTCACTTTGATCTCCCGCGAACCGCTTGACCCCCCGGACGGCGCAACCACCCCACCAGACGGCGGCGCATAGTTGCCGCCGCAGGCTGCCAGCGCAAGCGCGACGGCCAGAGCAAGCGCTGCCCATACTGGCGGCTTGAACCACTTAATCATCGCAAATCCTCCCCTATGAATTGTGTCGATGTGTGCATTATTGCACTAGACAAATACATTTTATTATATCATCTTGAATTGGTGAGGTCAAAATTCGGTGCACCATTTTTCGTCCGCTGCCACCCGGCCAACGCGTCTCGATCGTGTTGACGTGGGTGGCTCAGCGACGGCCCCTCGCTGATGGGAGTCGCCAACGATTTGTGATGGCTGACGTCGGCATGACGGGCTCGCGAATTCCGAAGTTTGACGGCACGCCCCACGGCATATACCGTTCTTGACAGCCGCAAGCCTTCGTTGTATAAGGTTGTAACTTCAAATCGGCGTCACGGGCAGCGGTTATCTTCGTAGAAAGATGTAACGCCGCCCGTTCT
The DNA here is from genome assembly GCA_016235055.1 of Chloroflexota bacterium. NCBI lineage: Bacteria > Bacillati > Chloroflexota > Chloroflexota bacterium. The sequence goes on from JACRMK010000009.1 coordinate 59,858, forward strand.
GTCTATATGCCGGTTGAACGAAGGAGGTGAGCGCCTGCACGTGTAGCGTAGACCGCCTTTCGCCTATCCATCGATCTGTAGTGACACATTGCCTCTGGAGGAGGAGATTTCATGTCTGTCAAGAACCACACGTGGCCCGTGCTTGCCGTCATGGCGATGGTGATTGCCCTGTTCACCGCCTGCGGCGCCCCGACCAACCCGACCACCGCTCCCGCCGCCCCGACGACCGCCGCGCCCGCTACGGGTCCCACGACCACCTCGTCGGCCCCGACGACTGCCGCGCCGGCTGCCGCGCGCGGTACATGCGGCACGCTGCGCTTGCTCTGGTGGCAGGCGCCGACGATCGCCAACCCTCACCTGGCGACTGGCACCAAGGATTATGACGTTTCGCGTGTCGTGTACGAGCCGCTGGCCGGCATGGGCCCCGATGGCGTGCCGGACATCCGCTACGGGCTCGCCGCAGAACTGCCGACACTCCAGAATGGAGGCGTCAGCGCCGACGGCAAGTCGATCACCTGGAAGCTGAAGCAGGGCGTGAAGTGGCACGACGGCTCGGCGTTCACCGCCGATGACGTCGTCTTCACTTATCAGTTTGCTTCGGACAAGGCTACGGCGGCCACATCGTCCGCGATGTTCGCTGATATCGACAAGATCGAGAAACTCGACGATTTCACCGTCAAACTCACCTGGAAAGCGCCAAATGCGACGCCGTATCAGGCATTCGTCGGCTACCTGGGCATGATCATTCAGAAGAAGGCGTTCCAGGACTACATGGGCGCCAAGGCGAAGGACGCCCCGGGCAACCTGAAGCCGATCGGAACCGGCGCGTACAAGATGCGCGAGTTCAAGCCGAACGATCAGGCCACGTTCGACATGAATGAGAACTACCGCGAAGCGGGCAAGCCGTGCTTCAAGGAAGTCATCATGAAGGGCGGCGGCGACGCCACCAGCGCGGCGCGCGCCGTGCTGCAGACGGGTGACGTGGACTATGCCTGGAACCTGCAGGTGGCGGCCGATGTGCTGAAGGATCTGGCGAAGGGCGGCAAGGGCGACGTCGTCATCAACCTTGGCGCCAGCGTCGAGCGCATCCAGTTCAACCGCGCCAACCCGGACCCGGCGCTGGGCGACAAGCGCGCCGAGCCGGATCAGCCGAATCTGTTCTTCACCGATCCCAAAGTTCGCCTGGCGCTCTCTCTGGCGTCTGACCGGAAGACGATCGCCGAACAGTTGTACGGCGGCAAGGATTACACCGGCGGCGAGACCTGCAATATCCTTGTGTCTCCGGCGCCGATCGTGTCCACGACGAAGTTCGAGGGTTGCGAATTCAATCTCGATAAGGCGAACAAGTTGCTGGACGACGCCGGCTGGGCCAAGGGCTCGGACGGCCTCCGCCACAAGGTGGTGAACGGCAAAGACGTCAAGATGCAGTTCGTCTACCAGACGAGCGTGAACCCGGTGCGCCAGTCGACCCAGGAGATCATCAAGCAGAGCTGGGAAAAGCTGGGCGTCAAGGTCGAGTTGAAGTCGGTGCAAGCGGGGGTGTTCTTCTCCGATGACGTGGCCAACCCGGACACGTACCCGCACTTCTTCACCGATGTCCAGATGTACACCAACGGGCCGAGCGCGCCGGACGACATCGCGTATGTGCGCGCGTTTACATGCGAGAAGCGCAACAGCAAGGCGAACGAGTGGCGCGGCACGAACGTCGAGCGCTACTGCAGCCCGGACTTCGACAAGATCATCGATGCGCTGTCGAAGGAGATCGATCCCGCCAAGCGCATTGTGCTTTACAAGCAGGTCAATGACCAGTTGATGAACGACACGGTCATGATCCCGCTGGTGCAGCGCAATGGCACGCAGGCCCGCTCGAAGGACCTCAAGGGCGTCGTTCCCAACACCTGGGACAGCAACCTGTGGAACCTCGCGGACTGGCGCAAGTAGCATGACCTGGACATGGGGGCGGCATAGCCGCCCCCATGTCTGAGTTTGACGACGATCGCGGTTGCTGGCACAAAGCAACAGGAGCGGTGCGCCGACCGCCGGCGAACCGCTTCGATCCCGCACTCAGGGCATGACATGAACCGATACCTGATTCGCCGGCTTTTGTTCGCGCTTCCAACATTGCTTGCAATCAGTTTCATCATCTATGCAATCATATCGCTGGCTCCCGGGGACCCGCTATCGCAATTTGCCGCCAACCCCGCCGTTCCGCCCGAAGTGCGGGAGAACATTCGCCGCTCGCTGGGCCTTGACAAGCCGTGGTACGAGCGATACTTCTCGTGGCTGATCTCGCTAGTGACCGAGGGCAACATGGGCTTCTCATTCAGCAGCCGCCTGCCGGTCACGGAGCTCATCTTCAAATATCGGTTGCTGCCCAGCCTGTGGGTGGTGGGCGTGGCGTACATTCTCAGCGTTTTGCTCGCGATTCCACTCGGTATTCTCTCTGCGGTCAAGCAGTACTCGATCTTTGACCAGTTCGCCTCGACGCTGTCGTTTATCGGCTTCTCCGTGCCGACATTCTTTACCGGCACGATGGCTATTCTAATATTCGGGGTCAGCCTCAACTGGTTCCCATGGATCTTTGATTCGTCGATTGTCGATAACTTCTTCATCAAGGGCGACCTAAGTTACTTTGGGGCCCTCGTAAAGCAGTCGGTATTGCCTGTGATGGTGCTGGGATTTTTCCAGACCGCCACGTTGATGCGCTACGTGCGCGCCTCTATGCTGGAGAATCTTCCGCTGGATTACGTGCGCACGGCGCGTTCAAAGGGCCTGAGCGAGCGACTGGTGATCGTGCGTCACGTCATGCGCAATTCGCTTATCCCGGTCGTGACGCTGGTTGCCCTGCAGTTGCCGGCCGTGTTCACGGGCGCCATTGTGACTGAGCAGATCTTTCGCGTGCCGGGCATCGGCTCCCTGATCGTAAGCGCGGTGGATACCAAAGACACACCCGTGGTTATGGCGGTGACGATCATCTACTCGGTGCTGGTCGTTGTGTTCAACCTGCTGGCGGACATGATATACGGATTCCTGGATCCGCGTATCAAATACTCCTGAATGGGGGCCGAAAGCGATCTTCCATGGCACACGCAGACGTCATCTCGGCCCGCGCCGCGCAGGTATCCACCGAAGGACTGAGCCGCAAGCCGCGCTCCCTCTGGAGCAACGCGTGGCGGCAGTATCGCTACAACAAGACGGCGATGTTCGGACTGTTTGTGCTGATTGTCATGGTGCTGGCGACGGCGGTTGGCCCGTTCCTGTACACTGAGAACAGCAGTACCATTGACTTTCAGCGCAAGCGCAACGCGCCGTCGCTTGAGCACCCGTTTGGCACCAACGAGAAGGGGCAGGACCAGCTTGGCCGTGCGCTAAACGGCGGCCGCATCTCCATCGCCGTCGGATTGGCCGCCATGGTGCTCGCCATTACGCTCGGCACGACGGTTGGGGCGCTGTCCGGCTTCTTTGGCGGCACGCTTGATGCGTGGCTGATGCGCATTACGGAGTTGTTCCTGTCGCTGCCGCTGCTTCCGGTCCTGCTCATGACGATCTATCTGTTCAAGGATCCGCTGCGCGAGCTGTTCGGATTGCAACTCGGCGTGTTCCTGCTCATCGTCGTGTTGATCGGCGGTTTCAACTGGATGGCCGTGGCGCGCATCGTGCGCGCCCAGTTCATGTCCGTGAAGCAGAAGGAGTTCGTCGAAGCGGCACATTGCGTTGGCACGCGTACAACGGGCATTATTATGCGGCACATTCTGCCCAATGTGCTGTCGCCCGTTATTGTGGCGGCGACACTTTCGGTGGGCTCGGCTATTGTGACGGAGTCCACCTTGTCGTTTCTCGGCCTCGGTTTCCCACCCGACTTCCCCACCTGGGGACGTATGCTATTCGATGCGCAGGACTACCTGACCCTGTCGCCCCACATCGCCTTCTTCCCGGGGCTGATGATCTTTCTCACCGTACTGTCTATCAATTACGTCGGCGATGGTCTCCGCGATGCACTTGACCCGCGCAAGACGCGCTAGGCAGCCGCCCGCCGCAATCAGTGCCGGCGGGGTGCGAAAGCGATTTGCGCGATTTGGAGTTCCAGCGCAGAATACGCGCGTAGGACAAAGTCCATCGCAAAGGAGGTGATTGGCATGCTGTATAACCCGCAAGCGCGTGGACAGGGGCTGGTCGAGTACGCACTGATCCTGGTGCTGGTGGCGGTCGTGGTCATCGCGATCCTGACGCTGCTGGGCCCGGCGGTCGGCAACGTGTTTAGTGCGATCAAGAACGCGTTCTAAGTTCATCCCCAAAGTACACGATCTTCTTTATCACCCCGGAGTCGCTGCATCGTCGGCGACTCCGGCTTTTTTGTACTCGTCAGCCCGGTCGGCCACGCCCCGTCTCTTCCGCCAGGCGCGCGGGGCCCGCCCTGATCAGGCGCCGCCGCGCATGCACGCCAGCAATTCTCAATTTGGAGTCGGCTGCCAATATGCCCCCTCATCCCCTGCCCCTTCTCCCCCGCGCGCGGGGGAGAAGGGGAAAAACTAACGGGGAGGTGCGCGGCGGCTGCGCCGCGGCGCACCTCCCCGTAGAATCTCTCCCCCTCCCAACTTCGGGGGGAGGGAAGCACTCATTATTCGTCGAATTGGCTTGCGTGATAAGCACCTGAACTCCAGCGCATGACAAGCCGACATTGGAACGTACCCGGCCATAGCCAAATTGGGAATTGCTGCATGCACGCCTGTCGGCAGTTGAATGGCCGGCACAGGTTGTGCTAGAATAACGCACGAGGGCAGGGATCGAACCGTCATGAATGAGACGCTAGGAGTACGCGATGCATGATAACCGCAAGCATGTGTTGGGCGAATTTGACCAGATGTTTCGCGATTTCGATCGCTTCTTCGACAACTTGACCGGCGCCGGGCGGCTGGTGTCGTCAACCAACCGGGCGTGGTCGCCGCCAACCGACGTCTACGCCACGGATACCAGTGTCATTGTCAAGATCGAGATCGGCGGCATGCATCGTGAGGACTTCAGCGTCTCGTTTGACCAGGGCGTATTAACCGTCTCCGGCACGCGGCTCGACCCGTCCGACAAGCTGGCCTACCAGCGCCTGGAAATCGCGTACGGCGACTTCATGACCCAGGTGCACGTGCCATGGCCTGTCGACGACGACAAGATTGGGGCTGAGTATAATCACGGCTTTCTATATGTCATGCTTCCCAAGAAAAAGATCGAGACGACTCGCATACCGGTTAAATACACGGATGAGGGCGAAAACGATCTTTCCGAATAGCCATTAGCGCGGCGACGCCGCCAGACCAGGTCAATTTGGAGTCATAATGCACTTGTTCAACCGTGGCAAGTCCGAGGAACAGAAAGAAGAGACCCCCTCCGGCGCCAGCACGGCGATACCCGCTGATCTGCCGATTCTGCCGCTGCGCGGTGTGGTGGTATTTCCGCTGACCGTGCTGCCGCTGACGGTCGAGCAGCCACGCTCAATTCAACTGGTAGACGAGGCTGTGCTGGGCTCCCGCGTGATCGGCCTGCTTACCATTCGCGAGGAGCGTGAAGGGGTTGAGCTGGCCGAGCCGGGCGACTTCTATCAGGTGGGCTGCGCCGCCCTCATTCACCGTCTGCTAAAGGCGCCGGATGGCACCGTGCGTATTATCGTGCAGGGCCTCGACCGCATCCGCGTCCAGCGTTTCCTGCAGACGGAGCCGTACCTGCGCGCCCAGACCGAAGTGCTGACCGATCATGCCGAGAAATCGGTGGAAGTCGAAGCGATCATGCGTAACACGGTCGATCTCTTCCGCCGGCTCGTCACGCTGGTGCCGCACCTGCCGGATGAGCTGATGATGGCGGTCATGAACGTCGAAGACCCGCGGCAACTGGTGTACCTGATCGCAACCTCCATTCGCACGAAGCTGTCCGACGCCCAGGAGATTCTGGAGATCCACGACACCAAAGACAAGCTGACCAAGCTCAACCAGATCTTGACGCGCGAGCTTGAAGTGCTGGAGCTGGGCCGCAAGATCCAGAACGATGCGCAAAACGAGATCGGCAAGATGCAGCGCGACTATTACCTGCGCGAGCAGATGAAGGCGATCCAGAAGGAGTTGGGCGAGGAAGACGAGCAGTCCCGCGAAGCGTCCGAGTATCAGAAGAAGATCGAAGCCGCGGGCATGAGCGATGAAGCGCGCAAGGTGGCCGATCGCGAACTGGCCCGGCTGCGAGCGATGCCGGCGGCCGCGGCGGAATACTCGGTGATCAAGACTTACCTCGACTGGCTGGTGGACATGCCGTGGAATCGCTCCACGGAAGATCATCTCGATATCAGCGTCGCGCGCCGCATCCTCGACGAGGACCATTATGACCTCGAGGAGATCAAGGAGCGCATCCTGGAGTTCCTCGCGGTGCGCAAGCTGCGCCATGAACGCGCCCGCGGCGACGAGGCGAAGTCCCAGCGCGGCGCGATACTTTGTTTCGTGGGGCCGCCCGGCGTGGGCAAGACATCGCTCGGCCAGTCGATTGCGCGTGCGCTCGGCCGCAAGTTCGTGCGCATGAGCCTGGGCGGCATGCGCGACGAGGCCGAGATTCGCGGCCACCGGCGTACCTACATCGGGGCGATGCCGGGGCGCATCGTCCAGTCGATCAAGCGCGCGGAGTCCAGGAACCCGCTGATCATGCTCGACGAGATCGACAAAGTCGGCTCGGATTGGCGCGGCGACCCGTCGTCGGCGCTGCTCGAGGTGCTTGACCCGGCCCAGAACTCAACATTCCGGGACCACTACCTCGATGTAGATTGGGACCTGTCGCAGGCGATGTTTATCACAACCGCCAACCAACTGGATCCGATTCCCCCGCCGCTGCGCGATCGCATGGAGATCCTGATGTTGGACGGTTATATCGAGGAAGAAAAACTGCACATCGCGCAGAAATACCTGGTGCGGCGCCAGTTGAACGAAAACGCCTTGCAGGACGGCGAGTTGGTCTTCGATGAAAGCGGCCTGCGGCGCATCATCAACGCATACACGCGCGAGGCGGGTGTGCGCGGCCTGGAGCGCATGATCGGGCAGGTCGCGCGCAAGGTCGCAACGCAGGTGGCCGAGGGCAAGCTCACGCGCGTTGCCGTCACACGCGACAACCTGGAGGAGTTCGTCGGCAAGGAGAAGTTCTACTCGGAGATCAAGGAACGCACGATGATTCCGGGTGTCGCGACCGGGTTGAGTGTTTCTGAAATGGGCGGCGACATCCTGTTCATCGAGGCGACGCGCTACGAGAGCGAGCACAAGGGCGGCGGCCTGATCATCACCGGTCAACTTGGCGACGTCATGAAGGAGTCGGCGCAGATCGCCGTTAGCTATGTGCGCTCGAAGGCGGCGCAACTGGGGATTGATCCCAAGATGTTTGACGAGTCGAACATCCACATTCACGTACCCGCCGGCGCGATTCCCAAAGATGGGCCGTCGGCCGGCGTGACGCTGACGACGGCGATCGCGTCCCTGCTCACCGGGCGGCGCGTGCGTAATGATGTCGGCATGACGGGCGAGGTCACGTTGCGCGGCGCCGTGCTTCCGGTCGGCGGCATCAAGCAGAAGGTGTTGGCCGCGCACCGGGCCGGGTTGACGCGAGTGGTCCTGCCGCGGCGCAATGCGAAGGACCTGGCCGAACTTCCCGAGCAGGTTCGGCAGCAGGTCTCTTTTGTCCTGGCCGATCAGGTCATGGATGTGCTGGGCGAGGCGCTGGAGCCGTTGGGCGCACCCGCCGAAGCCGCGGGCAGCCCCCTGCCAACTGAAGACGGAGCGCGCCTGCCAACCTCGGTGCCAGCGGGCTAGGCGGCGACGCGGAGGTCGTAATGCAACGAATCCGGCGAAGTATTGTGATTGGGCTTGTCGTCAGCGCGCTGTTTGCCGGTGGCCTGCACTCGGCGCTGGCCGACGGCAACATTGTTCACGTGGTCGCGTGGGGCGAGACGCTCTCGGCGTTGAGCGCGCGGTACGGCGTTGCGGTGGCCGACCTGGTTCGGATCAACCAGATCGGCAAGAACGGTTGGATTTACGCCGGGCAACGCCTGACGATTCCCGCCCTGACGGGTGATCCGCTGCCGGATCGACCGGCAGCGGTCAGGCTGTCTGGCGTGCCGCAGAAGCGGCAGGCGCAGTCGCTGACGTGTGAGGAGGCGGCGACAGCCATGGCGTCACGCGGGCGCATCTCCGAGGCGCAACTCGTGGCGGTCATGCCGCGCAGCGCCAACCCGTTTGAAGGCATCCGGGGTCGCACTAACGCGCGCACGCTGGGCACGCTGACGGATTACGGCACGTATGCTCAGGGGATCAAACGCGGGCTGGACAGCTTGGGCGTTGCATCCCGTGTCATGGTCGGGCAGCCGTACAACGCGTTTCGTGCGGCGGTCATCGCCGAGTTGCGCGCCAACCGCCCGGTCGTGTGGTGGACGACGTTCCGGCAGATACGCCAGACACCCGTGCGTGTGACGCTGCCGGACAAGAAGGTCGTCAAACTAACCCGCTGGGAGCACTCGGTGACGCTGGTGGGATTTAATGACGCGGGCTTTTACTACCACGATCCGTATGATGGCAGCGTGCGCTTTGTGGCGAACGCCGATTTCCAGCGCGTTTCGGCCTACTTCGACAACATGGCGCTGGTTGTCGACTGAGCGCGCAGAACCCTGCGAGCGGCACGATGCACTTCTCCGTAGGCATTCTAACGGTGAGCGACCGGGCTGCGCGCGGCGAGCGCGCGGACGCATCGGGCCCGGTGCTCGCACAACTGGTTCGCGACCATCTGCCCGGCGCTGTGCTGTCGCACGCCGCGGTGGTGCCGGACGAAGCCGACGACATCGCGCGCACCATTCTTGCGTGGTGTGCGGACGGCGCGCATCTGATACTCACGACGGGCGGCACCGGCTTTGCGCCGCGCGATGTCACACCAGAGGCCGTTGCGCCGCTTCTGGAGCGGCAAGCGCCCGGAATTGTGCAGGCCATCCTGCAATCTTCGCTCCGAGAAACGCCGCATGCCATGCTGTCGCGGCCGGTTGCCGGCATGCGCGGGCGGACGCTGATCATCACCTTTCCCGGCAGCCCCAAGGCATGCCGGGAGAGCTTCGAGGCAGTGCAGCCGGCCCTGCGGCACGGGCTGGAGCTTCTGAACGAGGTGTCCGGAGCGGACACACGCCACTAGCAAGCGAGTGGGCGGAAGGAAACGGCGATCTGCGACAGCCAAGAGCGTTTGCATAAACATCGCGCACGCCATGCGGTTCGCCGCGTGGGGGCAGGTCGTTGACACCCAAAGGATGCGACCCCTCGCCTGCCCGTCGGACAGGCCAAAGGCCTGTGCCTACATGCGGCGCGCAGCCCTGCGCGGAACAATTCGGACGATTTCGCATACCGCTCTGGCCGCCGCATCGCGGCAGCGCTCCGGCCGAAACTATTTCGGTTTGCGCGCAAGATCGCGCTGGTGCGCCTGCTCCGCGCGCGCAATATCCTCGTTTGACGCCATGCGCAGTCGCAGCAGAACCTCGGCCAACGTGACGTTCTCCCCGCTTTCGGCCAGATGCAGTTGATACAGCAGCGCCGCATCCAATTGATCGAGCGTGAGCGTGCCCTGGTCAACCAGATAGCCGCCGACGAACCCCACCACGTGCGCGTGTGAAGACGGCCGCGCTGGCCTGCGATCCGCTTTGGTCATCGTAACGCTCCCGTATCGTCTGGCACTGCGCGGGCGAGCATACCGGTGGACATGGCGCGTATGATAGGCGACCGCAAGTCATTTGTCAACGAGGCAGCAATTCTGACAGCAATTCTCATTTTGGAGCCGGCCGCCAGGTTGCCCTCTCATCCCCTGGCCCCCTGCGCCCGCGGGGGCGCAGGGGAAAAGCTAACGGGGAGGGCAACGCCGCTTTCTTGTCGAGCCAGCTTGCGTCACAAGCACCAGGGGGGCCAGTTCATAGCAAGCCGGCATTGGAAAGTACCCGTCCAAAGCCAAAATGAGAATTGCTGTCAACGTGGGTGCGCGTCGGGCAGATTGCGCACAAGTACGCGTGCAGTTACAGGCCACGCCGACTTGAGCGCATTGTCGTACCTTTCCCTGCCGGGAGAAATACAACGACGCCGCAGTATCCATGCGGCGTCATGGTCCGGCGTCCCGTACCCGTCGATCGTGGGTGCGCGCGTCAGCGCGTCAGCGCGTCTTGCGCGGGTCCAGCGCGTCGCGCAGTCCGTCGCCGACATAGTTGATCGAGACCACGGCAAGGAAGATCATGAACCCCGGGAAGATCGCCATATGCGGCGCCACTTCGAGGAAGTTTTGCGCATCGTTCAGCAGGCGGCCCCAGGACGGCACGTCCGGCGGAAAGCCGAGGCCGAGGAAGGAGAGCGCCGATTCCGTAATGATCGCGCCGCCGACACCGACCGTGGCCGCGACGATCACCGGCGACAGCACGTTGGGCAGGATGTGCTTGACGATGATGCTGGGGGTGCGTACGCCAACCGAATGCGCCGCCTCGACAAACTCCTTCTGCTTGAGCGACAGGAACGACGCGCGCACCAGCCGCGCCACGGGCATCCAGGTCGTCACACCAATAACGCCGACGATCATTAGGAAGATGCCAAGTTCGGGCCCAAATACTCCGCGCAACGACTCGCGGAAGAGGTAGATGACCATGAGCAGGAACGGCAACTGAGGCAGCGCCAGAAACAGATCGGTGACACGCATCAAGCCACTATCCAGCATGCCGCCGAAATAGCCCGATAGGGCGCCGATCGTCATGCCGATCAGCAGCGACGTAATGACCGAACTGACGCCAACGGAGATCGAGATGCGGCCGCCCCACAGCAAGCGCGCCAGCACATCGCGGCCGACATCATCCGTGCCAAACCAGTGGTCGGCCGACGGCCCCTGCGACGAGTTGGCAAAATCGATGCCATCGATGCGCCTGGTGTAGACCAGCGGGCCAAGCATGGTGCACAGCACCAGCGCGATGATGACCACCATGCCCGCCATCGCCAGCCGGTGGTACTGAAACTGCCGCCACGCGTTGCTCCAGAGCGAACGCGGCTTGCGGCTCATTACGATGTCGTCCGCGCTGGCTTTAACCACGGCGAACGGTGGTACTTGCGTTTGGGCCATATGCACGTCCTCTTGCGGGCTAGGCGTACTTGATCCGTGGATCGAGGAAGCCATAAACGATATCGGCGATCAAGTTGAACACGACGACTAGCACCCCATAGATGAACGTTACGCCCATGATGACCGGCGTATCGCTAGTTTCCAGCGACGCCACCAGCAGCGATCCGATGCCGGGCACGCGGAAGATCTGCTCGGTGATCAGGGCGCCGCCGAAGACGCCCGGCACGCCCAGCGCCACCAGCGTGACGACCGGAATCAAGGAGTTACGGAATGCATGGCGCATAACCACAAAACGCTCGCGCAGCCCTTTCGCCCGGGCGGTGCGTACATAGTCCTGCGGCAGGTTCTCCAGCATGGACGCGCGGGTATAGCGCGCCAGCGTCGCGGTCTCAAAGAGCCCGAGCACCATGATCGGCATGGCCGACTGCTTTACCAGCCTGATAAGGGAGTCGAAATCTGTGACCACCAGGGTGGAATCATAGATGAAGGGCAGCCAGTGCAGGCGCACGCTGAAAATAAGGATCAGAATCACTCCCGTGAAAAATGTCGGCACGGAGAAACCGATAAAGGCAAACGCCGAAACGAGATTGTCGAAGATCGAGTACTGCTTGATTGCCGACACAATCCCGATCGGAATAGCCAGCAGCACGCTTATCAGGTATGCGGTGCCCAGCACCCAGAGCGTCGTGGGAAGCCGCATCGCCAGCAGCGTAGTCACCGGAAGGCGGCTTGCGAAGGAGTAGCCCATGTTGCCTTCGCTGACCATGGCCCACAGCCACTTGACGTACCGCTCCGGCCACGGGCGATCGAGGCCCAGCGAACGCCGGATGTTTTCCCGCACCTCGATCGGCACGGCCGGATTGGCGGCGAACTGCGACATCGGGTCGTTCGGCGCCAGGCTCAGCACCGCAAAGATCACGAAACTGATGCCGATAATTGTCGGGATCGCAATCAGGAGCGAGCGAATGATATAGCGATTCATCGGGTCACCTGGGTCTCGGCCGGAATGTGTGCGCCAATTTCACGTTGAGCGGTTGTACGACACGGTGGGGCAGAGTTGCCTCTGCCCCACCGCCGAGCGAATGGTCTACTTCGACCAGTCCGCAATGTTCCACATCTCCGAGTCCCAGCCGCCGTTCATGTCAACACCCTTCAGCGACTTCGCGATACCGGTGACCGACTTGCGGGCCACCAGCGGGATCACCACCACATCGTTGACGAGCATGTCCTGCATCTTGATCGCCAGCGCGTCGCGAGCGGCCGCGCCGGTTTCCTTCGTGAACTGGTCGAACAGCGCGTCGTACTCCTTGCTGCACCAGCGCTCGTAGTTCGAACCGCTCCACTTCTGCGCCTTGGTCTTGATCTCACCGCAGGTCCAGCCGCGCAGGTAGTTCGTCGGGTCGGGCGAGGCGGAGCCGTTGGTGAACATCTCGATGTCGGTCCAGAACTTGGCCGCCGTATCCGGGTTGGCTTCGTCGCTCGAGAAGAAGACGCCCGACTGCACCGACTTCAACTCGGTGCTGACGCCGATCTTCGACCACGCGTCCTTCACAAACGCCTGCTCCTTTTGGCGCAGCGCGTTGACGGTCGTCTGGTAAACGATGTTCATCTTCACATCTTTACCGTTGACCGTCTTGTGGCGGATGCCGTCCGAGCCCTTCACCCAGCCTGCGTCGTCCAGCAACTTGTTCGCCGCCGCAAATGCCGCGTCATCGGCCTTCGAGCAGGTGATGTTCTTAGAGATGAGGTTGGCCGGCGAGTTGAGCACGACGCATGTGCCGTCGCCTGCCGGGCCGTAGAGCTGCTTGGACATTTCGGTCGTATTGATGACCATCGCCAGCGCCTTGCGCACGTTCAGGTCGGCCAGGAACGGATGCGGCTGGTCCGGCTCGCCGCGCTTGTCGCCCAGCGCCGCGTCGGGGTTCGTGCGGTTGACCAGCAAGCGCTCCAGATTCGGGCCGGTCGAAGTCACCAGGTTGCCCTTCGAGTCTGCCGCGCTCACCATCGGAGTGAGCACAGCCGCTTCGACCTGCAGGTTCCAGGCGTAGTCGGTTTCGGCCGTCTGGAAGACCGCCTTCGCGGCCGACGGCGCGTCGCCGCCGCCCTTGAACGTGACCGTCTTGAAGCACGGCTTGCCCTTGGCGAAATCCCGATAGTTCGGGTTCATCTCGTACGTCACGACGTCGTTCGGCTTCATGTCGGTGACGACGTACGGGCCTGTGCCGATCGGCTTCAGGTTCGGGCCGTCCTTGGCCTTGGCGCCCATGAACGGTTCCCACTGCTTCTTCTGCAGAATATAACCCTGGTAGCTCGTAAACGCTTCCAGCGTGTTCGCGTTCGGGGCATTCCAGGTGATCTTGACCGTGTACTTGTCCGGCGCTTCGATTGTCTTGATGTTGGCAACCGTCACGGCCGTCACGGCAGCCGTATCCTTATCCGCCGCGAACTTGTACGTGAAGAGCACGTCGTCGGCGTTGAAGTCCGAGCCGTCCGACCACTTCACGCCCTGCTTCAGCTTCCAGGTGACCGACGAGAAGTCTTTGGCGACATCGCCATTCTCAACGGTCGGGACGCGCTCGGCCAGGATCGGCACGGCCGCGCCGCGCGGGTCGATCGCGGCCAATGGCTCCTGCACCAACCGGCCGGCGTCCTGGTCCTTCGTACCCTGGGCAAAGTGCGTGTTCAGAATCGTCGGCGCCTGCCAGTACAGAATGCGCAGGTTGCCGCAGTCGCCGGCTTTCTTGCCGGTGGGGGCCGCCGTAGCGGGTGCGCCGGTGGCCGCGGCGGCGGCGGGTTTGGTTGCCGCGGCGGGCGCAGTGGTCGCCGCCGGCGTCGCGGTTGCGCCGCATGCGGCCAGCAGGGCCATCAGGCCAAGCAAGCCGGCGAGCACAAGAGCCTTTGTGTTTTTGATTGACATGCGAATTCTCCTCCTCCTGAGGACAAACATGGCAGTATGGTTAAGCAGTTAATCCGCTACGTTATCATTCTGCTGCAGGGCCTCACCCCCTTTGAGTTTCGCGAGTGAAATAGGGAATTCGGGTGACGATCCATTATATCGCGGATGGCGACCACCCGAAATGCGGGGTTGAGACAGAACTTTACAATGAAGGGAAGTTACTGTCAAAAACAGTATCGATTCAGTTCAGGCGCCGCCAGTCGGCGACATTCCACAATTCCGAGTCCCAAACGCCATTCAGGTCGACGCCGCCGAGCGTGCGGCTCTGAGCCGCAACTGTATTTCGCACAAACAATGGAGACCAGAACAGATCGCTTAGCAGGATCTCCTGGAGCTGCGAGGCGAGGACCGCGCGCCAGCCCGGCTCCCCTTCCCTGACCAAATGACCGAACAGCCGGTCATACTCGCGCGTGCAAGCGCGCTCATAGTTGTTGCCGCTCCAGTACTGCAAACGCGTGCGAATCTCTGCGCAGGTCCACGTCTTCAGGAAACTCGCGGGGTCGGGCGAATCCGGGCCGCCGCCAAGCATCTGCACATCGGCGTAGAATCGCCCGGCCGCGGACGCGTTGAACTCCGGGTTGGCGAAGAACACGGCAGCCGGGACTGCACGGATCCGGGTATCGATCCCGATGCGCTCCCAGGCTGCCTTGATATATGCGGCGGCGCGTTCGCGCAGCGGGTTTGCGCTCGTCTGGAACAGCACCTGCATGCGTATATCCTGACCACGAACAATCTTATGCCGCACGCCATCGCTGCCGGCATACCAGCCGGCATCCGCCAGCAGCGTGGTCGCCGACAGGAACGTCGTGTCGGTCACCGGAGGACATGCGGCCATGGCTGTCACAAGCGCGGCTACGCCGTTCAGCGCCAAACAGGTTGGCGTCGCGGCGTGTCCGTAAACTTGAGCGACCAACGCCGTCCGGTCGATCACCATCGCCATGGCGCGCCGGACGCGCAGGTCCGAGAGAAACGGGTGCGCCGCACCGCCGCGTTCGGTTAGTTCGGAGCGGTAATCGCCCAATGCGGGGTCGGGGTTCGTGCGATTGAACAGCAAACGCTCGACCCCGGCGCCGGGACGTGTTATGAGGATCCCTCGGGCGTCGGCCACTGCGGCCAGTTTGTCAAGCATGGCCGAATCGACCGGCAGTACCGATGCATAGTCTGCCTGGCCGGTCACCAGTGCAGCACGTGCCGCCGTGACCGGGTCGGGTGCGCCCTCCAGCTCAACTTCGCCAAAGCACGGCTTGCCCCGCGCGCGCTCGCGGTATAGCGGGTTAACCGCATAGACAATCCTGTCGCCCGCCCGTGCCTCACGAACAATGTATGGGCCCGTCCCTACGGGCGCCAGGTTCGGGCCGCCACGCGAGTTGCCGCCGCTGAAACGCTCAAACTGTCTACGCTGTAGGATTTGGCCGCTGGTTCCGGTGAAGCCTTCCAGCGGCTGCTGCGACGCTTCGCGCCAGCGAATGCGCACCGTGTAGCGATCCGGCGCGCTGATCGTCAGGATGTTGTCAAACGCCGTCCGATCGACGGCGCCGGTTTGTGGATCACTGACATACCGATAGGTGAACAGCACATCGTCGGCCGTGAAGTCGCTCCCGTCCGACCAGACGACGCCCGTCTTCAGCTTCCACGTAACCGTCAGAAAATCAGTCGTGACCCCGCTGTTGGCGATCGTCGGGATTTCGGCCGCCAGCACCGGGATCGCCTCGCCCCGTGGGCTGTATGCCGCAAGCGGTTCGAGCACGAGGCGCGCGGCATCGATATCTTGAACGCCCAACGCCAGATGCGAGTTGAGTGTCGTTGGCGGCCTGCCATACGACAGTCTGAGCATGCCGCACGCGCCGGCCATTCCGGGTGGTATGGTCGGCGTGGGCGTCGCGGTCGCGTTGTGGGTAGCTGGCGCCGGCGCGCCAGATGCGCGCGGCGACGGCGTTGACGTGAGGGACGGGGTTGGCGTCGTCGCCGGTGCACGCAAAGGCGTGGACGTCGGAGCAACCGCTACGGGCGCGCGGGGCGCCGCCGGCCGCGGCGCGCAGCCCGCCGACAAAATGCCGGCGGCAAGCACCAGCACCGCCGCATGCAGATAGCGCAGCATCACGACTCAGGCCGGCAGTTCGACTTGCCGTTTCGTCGTGTCGGCCTGCTGGCGATAGAAGATCACTACGTGGCCAATGATCTGCACCAGTTCGCTGCTCGTTTGCGCGGCCAGCGCCGCCGCAATTTCACGCTTGTCTTCCTTGAAGCCGATGAAGCGCACCTTGGCCAGCTCGTGTGCTGAGAGCACCTGGTCGAGACTGGCGCGGACGGATTCGGTGGCCCCGGCTTTGCCGATCTGGACGCTCGGCTTCAGATGGTGAGCGAGTTGCTTAAGGTACTTCCGTTGTGTATTGGTCAGTGTGGTCATAGGCGTGCCCAGTTCACGGCACGCTGGCATTATACACTGATTCGCCGGGCCGCGGGTATGCGCAAGCTATACTATAATCAATGCGTATGCGCGCAGGCTTGGCCGATGCCGGGTTACGGCACGCCGGTGCGCTGCGGGCTTTGGCGGTGCCGCCGTTGGCAGCGTCGATGCCCAGCGACCACTCGACAGGATCACCGCTATCATGGCTCGTCGCTCAATGAAGGAACGTTTCGGCGGCATGCAGCAGTTGCCGCGCCTCTTTTCGTTCGTCAGGCCATACCGCCTGCACCTGACCATCGCATTGGCCGGCATCGTCGTCGGCAGCCTGCTCGGCCTGGCCGGGCCATACGCGCTGCAATTCCTCGTGGACGCGGTCTTCAAGCAGAACGATGCGGCGATGCTGAACCAAATTGCGATCGCATTGGTTGCCATCTTTGCCCTGCAAAGCATTGTGTATTTCGTACGCGGCTATTTGCTGGCGTACGTCGGCGAGCGGATCATGGCGGATATGCGCGTCCGGCTGTTTGCGCATCTTGAATCGCTGTCGCTCAACTTCTTCAATAACCGGCGCACCGGCGAACTGGTCAGCCGGCTCACCAACGACGTCGCCAGCGCACGCAACGTGCTGACGAGCGACATCGCTACGGCGCTATCGCAGGTGCTGACGTTCATCGGTGCGCTCATTCTGATTGTTGCTACCAACTGGCGGCTGACCCTGTTCATGTTCGCGCTGGTGCCGGTCATAGTGGTCGCCGGCGCTCTGCTGGGGCGGCGGTTGCGCATCATTTCGGCGGCGGTGCAGGATCAACTGGCCGTCGCCACGACGGTGCTGGAAGAGTCGGTCAGCGGCATCCGTATCGTGCAGTCGTTCACCCGCGAGCCATACGAGCTCGACCGCTACCGCTCCAGCATCGAGCGCACGGTGGCATTGGCCATGCAGCGCATTCGCCTCTCGTCCGCCTTCGGGCCGTTCGTGTCGTTCCTCGGCTTCGGCGCGGTCACGTCGATCTTCTGGTTTGGCGGGCAGGAGGTGCTTGCCGGGCGTCTCAGCGCCGGCCAGTTATTCATGTTTCTGGTGTTGACTATGACGATCGCCGGTTCGCTCGGTCAGTTTTCCGGCCTGTGGACCAGCCTGCAGGAGACGCTCGGCGCCACCAAGCGCGTTTTCGAACTGCTGGACACGCCGGCCGAAATCCGCGATGCAGCCGGCGCGACCGCCGTTCCGCGCATCGAAGGACTCATCGAGCTGAATCACGTGAGCTTCGCCTACCGCGACAACCCGGGCACGCCGATCCTGCGCGACATCTCGTTTGCCGTGCGACCGGGTGAGGTGCTGGCACTGGTCGGCCCCAGCGGCGCCGGCAAAACCACGCTCGTCAACCTGATCCCGCGATTCTTTGACCCGGCGGCCGGGGCGATCTGCGTTGACGGGCGCGACCTGCGCGACGTGACAGTGGCCAGTCTGCGCGCGCAGGTCGGCCTGGTACCGCAGGACACCCTGCTGTTTGGCGGCACCGTGCGCGAGAACATCCTGTATGGGCGGCTCGGCGCGTCCGAGGCCGCGATGATTGAGGCCGCTCAAGCCGCCAACGCGCATGACTTCATCGTGCAGCTTGCGCACGGGTACGACACACTCATCGGCGAGCGCGGTGTCAAGCTGAGCGGCGGACAGCGCCAGCGCGTGGCGATCGCTCGCGCGATCCTTAAAGACCCGCGCATCCTGCTGCTCGACGAGGCGACCTCCGCGCTGGACAGCGAGAGCGAAGGGCTGGTGCAGGAAGCATTGGAGCGACTGATGCAAGGCCGCACGTCCATCGTGATCGCGCACCGGCTGTCCACAATTCAGAACGCCAGCCGGATCGCAGTGCTGGAGGGCGGCCGTCTCGTCGAGTTCGGCACACACGCCGAGCTGCTGGCACTTGACGGGTTGTATGCCCGGCTGCACCGGATGCAGTTCCGCGACGAGGAGCCGACGGCGGCGCAGGCGGCGGAGCCTGAGGCGACGCCTGAAACGAAGCCACGCTCGCGCAGTCTGTTCGCCGGCTTTCGCGGCGACGCTTAGCGGCTACTGAAACAGCAAACGCCCCCGATGCGCTCGGGGGCGTTTTGTTTCCAGCATCGCCTGGCGGCGGGGCCAGGGCCCGTTGCTCTACGCTGTGACTTCGGTCGGCTGGACCTTTTCGAGCGCACCGACCATGCGATGCAGGCCGTCCATGAGCTGCGCGCGCGTTGTGCCGAAATTGAGGCGCACAAACTTTTCACCACCGGCGCCAAATGTGGGGCCGTCGTTGAACGCCACCTTCGCTTCGCTGAGGAAGAAGTCGTACGGGCTGCCCTCAATGGCGGTTCCGCTGCAGTCGAGCCAGGCCAGGTACGTCGAGTTCGGAACGCTCGTATGGATCTCCGGCATCTTTTCCATAATGAACTTGTTCATGATATCGCGATTAGCGGTCAGGTATGCCAGCATCTGCACCAACCACGGGTCACCGTACTGGTAGGCCGCCTCCGCCGCGATATAGCCCATCGCGTTCACGTGCGGCACAATACCCATCTCCGCTTTCTTCACCTTCTCGCGCAGTTCGTGATTCTGCACGATCGCGAAAGAGCAGCCCAGCCCCGCCAGGTTGAACGTCTTGCTGGGCGCCATCAGGGTGATCGTGCGCTGCGCGACCTCCGGCGAAAGCGCTGCCATCGGCACATGCTTGGCGCCGCCCAGCATCAACTCGCAATGGATCTCGTCCGAGCAGATGACCAGATTGTGCTTCGCGCATGCTTCGGCCATGTTCATCAGTTCCGCGCGCGTCCACTCCTGCCCGATCGGGTTGTGCGGATGGCAGAGCATGAACAGTTTGGTACGGGGCGTGATCGCCTTCGCAAACGCGTCGAGGTCGATCTCGTAATGGAATGTCTGGCCGTGATCCACGCGTACGAGTTCCGTCTTGTCGGCCGTCATGCCATGGTTGGCGGGCGCGGCCAGGAACGGCGGATAGACCGGCGTCGTCATTAACACGCCATCGCCCGGCTGCCCGACCGCACGGCAGGCAACGTTCAGGCCGCTGACCAGGCCCGGCAGGTAAACGATATCCTCGGGCTTGATGTGCCAGTTGTAGCGCTTCGCCATCCGCTCGCAGATCAGGTTGCTCAGCTTATCCGTCGGCCCCTCGTAGCCGAACACGCCGTGCTCCACTTTGCGGCGCAGCGCGTCCAGCACCTCGTCGGGCGACTTGAAATCCATGTCAGCAACATACATGGGCAATACATCGGCGTCATAGCGATTCCACTTGTAGCTGGCGCTGGCCTGGCGCCGTTCGATGATGGTATCAAAGTTGTAGGTCACAGTACGCTCCTCCTCAGGATTGGGTTATGCTTGCCGGGCTTGACGTGGAGATTATCTCACAAAGCGGCGGCATAGATCAAATACGCAGCCCGCCCACTCGGCTGGCTGCGCGTCAGAACGCGGAAATCTTCGTCTCCTTCATCGTGATGAACTCCAGCAGAACCGGCACGCCCGCCTGCGTTTGCGCGATACCGCGCCGGATGGCCGGCACGATCTCATCCGGCGTGGTGACGCGTTCGCCGTAGCCGCCGAACGCGCGCGCCATATCCGCGTAGCGGCCGGAAATGTCGGTGCTGCGGTATTTTTCGGTTGAGACCGGCATGATCGGCAGTTCGATCGCCATCGAGAAGTTGTTGAAAAGAACCGACATGATCGGGATCCGCTCGCGCACCGTCGTTTCGAAGTCCATGCCGGTGAACCCAATGGCCGCATCGCCCCACACGTTGATACACAGCTTGTCGGGCCGCGCCAGCTTGGCGCCCATGGCCAGGCCAAGCCCATAGCCCAGTTGTGTTGTTTTGCCCCAGCCGATATACGACAACGGCTCGGCGGCCACCCAAAACGGCGACAACTGGTCGCGCGGCGATCCCGCATCATGGGTGATGATCGTGTTGGTTCCATCCACCGTGCGCAGCAAGTCGCGGATGACCCGGTACGGCGACAGTGGCGTCGCGTCGCTGTCCAGTTTCGCCCGCCAGGCGTTCAGCCACGGCTCGCGCACCGATGCGATTTCCGCCGCGACCGCCGCGCTCCGGCCGCGCGGTTTCCCGCCGAGGCGCGCGCTCAGCTCCGCCAGCAGTGCGTCGAGGGTCAACGCCGCATCGCCGACCAGTCCAACCTCCGCCGGAATCTCCTTGTCGATGTCGGCGGCGTCCAGCGTGGCATGCACATAGCGCTTTGTCTTGGGCAGCTTCGTGCCGAAGTTTGTCGTGGTAAACGAGCAGCCGATACCGAAGATGACGTCGGACGCTTGCACGAAATGGTGCACCGCCTGCGGCATCGCACGGCCGCCGGCGCCCAGCGCCAGGGGGTGATTCTCCGGGAACGCGCTCTTGCCGCCGAGGCTGGTCGTCACCGGCGCTTCGAGCAGTTCGGCCAACGCCCGCAGTTGCGGCCACGCCTTTGCGTAGTGGACGCCCTGCCCGGCATAGATCACGGGCCGCTGCGCGGCCACCAGCAGCTCAGCCGCGCGGCGCACATCCGCCGGATCCGGCCCGCTGCGCTTGGCGCGCACGGGTTGGTAGGCCAGCGGCTCCGGCACCTCCTCGTTCCAGACATCGTTCGGGATCTCGACCAGCGCCGGTCGCGGCCGCCCACTGCGCACGGCGGCGAACGCCCGACGCATCGCGTCCACGACCAGACTGCCGTGCACGACCTGCTCGCAGCTCTTGGTGACGTGCTGGAAATTCAGATAGGCGCTGAAGTTTGGCTGCAACTGCGCCTGCGCGCGCGGGTATCCGCCCGGCAGCACGATGATAGGCGCCGATTCGCCGTACGCTTGCGCGACGCCGCCGAACGCGTTCTCCGTGCCCGGCCCGTACTGCATGCAGAACACGCCGATCTGCTCGCCCGAGTTGATCCGGCTAAATGCATCGGCCATGTGCAACCCGATCCGTTCCTGCCGCACGATAATCGGCCGGATGTCCACCCGCGCTGCCGCCTCGATCAGCGGGTTCACGGGATACGCGAACAGGTATTCGACGCCTTCCGCCTTCAGGATATGGGCTATCGCATCGACAACCTTCATGTCAGGCTCCTTCACGACGCCGCGTCTAGCGAGTCGGTGGATACAGGTCGGCGTACTTCGCGGCCAGATACGCCAGGTACGGCCCGGTCGCCAGCCCCTGCCCGGTGGCGCGCTGCAGAATTTCGTTGGCACTGAAGGCGCGCCCGTGGCGGTACATGTTGTCGGTCAGCCACGCCAGCAGCGGGGCGTAGTCGCCCTGCGCCAGCGCAGCATCCAGCCCGGCCACCGAACGTCGAGCCGCTTCGAACAACTGCACCGACATGATGTTGCCGATTGTGTAGGTGCAGAACGAGCCGTACGAGCCCGACGACCAGTGTACGTCCTGCAGTGCGCCGCGCGCGTCGTCGGCGGGCACGACGCCCAGGTACTCTTTCATTTTGGCGCGCCAGTACGCCGCCACGTCGTTCACGGCAACTGTGCCGTCCAGCATCGCCATCTCAATCTCGACACGCAGCATGATATGGTAATTGTAGGTCACTTCGTCGGCTTCGACGCGGATCTCGCTCGGCCGCACGCGATTGATGGCGCGGAAGAACGTCTCGGCATCGACATCGGCCAGTTGTGACGGAAAGACCTCGCGCAGGCCGGCGAAGTGGTGTCGCCAGAAGGTCCGGCTGCGCCCGACGAGATTCTCCCACAACCGCGACTGCGACTCGTGGGCGCCGTACGATGTGCCGCCGACGGCATACTGGCCGAGGAAGTCGGTGGTCAGCGCCGTGCGCGTCAACGACGGGTCCACACCCTGCTCGTACAAACCGTGCCCGGTCTCATGGAACAGGCCGAAGATCGCCGCTGGCAGGAAGTTCCGTTTATAACGGGTGGTGATGCGCACATCTTCGCGCGTGAACGAGACTTCGAAGGGATGCGCCGCGATATCGAGTCGCCCCCGGCGCAAGTCGTAGCCGAAGGCCTGCGCGATCGCCAGGCCAAACGCGCGCTGGCGGTCCTCGGCATAGTCGCGCTCCAGGAAATCAGTGCGCGGCGCGGGCGAGACGGCCGCGCGATCGATAATCGGCTGCAAGCCGGCGCGCAACTCGGCAAACAACACCTTCAGGCGTGCCGCCGTCATACCCGGCTCGTACTTGAGCAGCAGCGCATCGTACGGGTGCGCCTGGTACCCGATGGCGTCCGCCAGCTTGCGCTGCATCGCCACCATGCGCGACAGGTACGGCGCAAACAGCGGGAAATTGCTCGTCCGGCGCGCCTCGCCCCAGACCGACTGCGCCACCGGCTCGTACTCGGCCATGTCAGCGGCCAGCGCCGACGGGATGCGGCGCGCGACTTCATAGGCTTCGCGTGTCTGCCGGACTGCGCGCACTTCGTACGAGTCCGGGCTGGCGCCGCTCAGCGCCGCTTCGGCCGCATCCAGCAACCGCGCCGTGGTATCGCCGGCGAAACGATCCTGGGCAATTTCGGCCAGCGTCGCCAGTTGCGACGCGCGCGTCTGCGCGCCGCCGGGCGGCATCTGCGTGCGCGCATCCCAGTTCAGAATGTTGATCGTGTTAAACAGATCGTTGATGCTGGCAATATGACGCTGGAACTGCTCGTAATCGTTCATGCGAACCTCTGAGGGTGGATTAGGCAGCAAGCAGCGCAAGCGCTTCGCGCAGCGCAAACATCAGCGCATTATTGCTGCGCGTCAGCCGCGTCTGCAAGAAACGATAGGCGCTGAGATCCGACGCCAACCCGGCCAGTTTGCGCGCATCCTGGATGCCGGGCAAGTGCGGGATGGCCCAGGCCGGGTCGTGATCGAACGGGCCAGCTTGCGTATACGTTATCGGAATCAGTATCCGGCTGAGCGCCATCATCTGCCTGTTGAGCGCCGGCACGTCAGCGGGCGCAGCGTTCACGAGTCGCTGATGCCACCGCTCCACTGCGCGGGTCAGTTGCTCGGCGCGCGCCAGCGTGGCGGTCAGATCCAGGTGCGCGCCGGCCGCCGCCTGTACCGCCTTCAACTCCGTCACGATGTCCGCCGCCACCGGACGGAAGTCCATCGGCAGAAGTGACTGCGTGCAGAGTTGCCACAACGTGCTGACGTAGATGCGCGTGTCCAGTTCGAGCACGTCGAGGTCCACTTTGTCGATGGTATCGCCGTCCGTGTGCCACCACCACGGCATCTTGCCGCCGATCATGGCGCTGAATGATGCCGATACGCCATCCTCATTCGCGCTGGTGACCGGCACCTGGCTCAGCGTCATGAACAGCGAGGGAATGCCGATGCCGTTGAACGACATGTCGCCGGCACGGCTCATGCGCTTGGCCTCGGGTGCCTGCCCGGTGTGCTGCTGGACAATCGCCGCGCCGAGCGGACCGAGTTCCTTGTTGACGCCAAAGCTCCCGTAGTACGTCGCGCCGCGCGCGCCGGTTGAATCGACGTTGACGTGCGCGACGCAGTGGTCGCGCAGCTCTTCCCAGTGGTGGTCGGCGTACCAGGTTGAGCCGGAGTAGCGTGCATGGCTGTGTCCGCTCCAGAAGATGACGCGCAGGCCCCGCACCAACTGCTGGCGGTGCAGCGACAGCAGGCGCGCCACCTCCAGCATCGTGGCGTTGGCGCTGCCGTTATCCATCGCGCCTTCGTGCCATGAGTCCTGGTGGCCGCTGAACATCACGAACTCGTCACTGAACGTGCCGGAAATCTCGCCCACCAGTATCGGCGTCGTCTGCCATTGCATGAACACACGTGACAGCATGCGCACACGCACCGGGCCGGCTGCCAGCCGCCGGCGCAAATCGGCGCCGTCCAAGGCGACGATCGAGACCGCCGGGTGCTTTGGAATACGCACCGCCGATTCCGGCGTCGGCGTGCCCCAGATGGTGCTGACGACCATATTGTGCAGGTGATCGTCGTTGACAAAGATCTCGCCGGCGGCACCCGCGCGCTCGGCATCGTACACCGGCACCGGTCCGGCCAACCCGTTGACCAGCACGATCTTGCCGCGCACGTCGTTGGCGGCGTAGTCGGCGGGCGTGCCATTGCCCAGATCGACGACCTCGGCTTCCAGTCCTTCCGTGCTGGCCGTATACGCGTGTCCGAGGCATCGGTAGCGGCAGGCGGCGCTACCCAGCACGTCGAGGCTGCTTTCCAGCGGGTATGACACCAGCGCCGGATGATCAATGATGGAAGTCGTGAGGCCGTAGCCGTCCAGCACACCGCGCAAATACTGCACCGCTTCGCGCTCCGCCGGGCTGCCGGACAGGCGCACCCACTGCGCGATACGGCTGTTCGTATCCCAGAGTTTCGTGCGCGAGATTTGGCTGATGAGTTCAGGTTCAGTCACTGGGGACATGGATCAAGCTCCTGCGAGGAAGTTCGCTGTCGCGATTGCGCTCGTCGGGGGCATTATATCGCAGTTGGGCGGGCACTTCAACACGACCTAGCGCAATCCAGCAATTCGCATTTTGAAGTCTGGCCACCAGGTTGCCCCCCTCATCCCCTGGCCCCTGCTCCCCCGCGCGCGGGGGAGCAGGGGAAAAGTGAATGGGGAGGTGCGCGGCGGCTGCGCCGCCGCGCACCTCCCCGTAGAATCTCTCCCCCTCCCAACTTCGTTGGGAGGGGGCCGGGGGGAGGGAAGCACTCATTATTCGTCGAATTGGCTTGCGTGATAAGCACCTGAACTCCAGCGCATGACAAGCCGACATTGGAACGTACCCGGCCAAAGCCAAATTGAGAATTGCTGGGCGCAATCTATCGGCTGCGGCAGACTCGCGTCGTCGGCGGGACCGCATCGCTGATGGCAGATTACGATTGTCCCGACTTGAGCGTGGCATCTGCCACTATCCGCCGGGTGGGTCGGCGTCTAGAATGATATTGGGGGAGGTCTGGCGCAGTCGTTTTCGGCAGGCTAAGGAGGCGGCAATGAAACGCAAGTTATTGATTCCGCTGGACGGTTCGACGTTCAGCGTGCAGATCGTCGACTCGGTGATTGAATTCCTGTCGCCCGACACGCATGAACTGATCTTGCTGCGGGTGGTACACCGGCCGCGCGGGCTGACGGCCCGTCCACCGCACCCGTCATCGGCCGACACGCGCGTGCTCGAATACGATTCCGAGCGCGAGATCACTCGCCTGCTGCACCCAATCTTCGATAGCCAGGCGATCGATTCGGTGATTGGCACGGCCACGGACATGATGGGCCCTGTCCGGCGGCGACTGGAGGCAAACGGATTCACGGTGCGCACGGCGGTGCTTACCGGTGAACCGCGCCATGAGATTGAGGAGTATGTCGAGACCGAAGGCATCGACATGGTCGCCATAACAACGCACGGCCGCACCGGATTGAACGACTTGGTAATGGGCAGCGTCGCCGAGCACATTCTGCGCACCAGCCACGTTCCCGTGTTGATGCTGCGCCCATCAGCAGCGCTCCAGGAGTTGCTGCGCGAGGACGAGCGGCTGGCGCACGCATAAACGGAGGTTGCGATGAGCAAGCAAACGGTACTCGTGCCGCTTGACGGATCGGACTTTGGGGCGCAGATCATCGCGCCGGCGTTGAGTCTGTTGAGCCCGGGCCATCACCGCATCGTACTGCTCCATGTGTGCGCGCCGCCGCGGCCGCATCCGGTGCATGACGCGTTCGAATCCGCCGACCCGCATGACGCCCCTGGCAGCGTGACGGTGCCGGAGCGCATCCGCATGCCGTACGAAGTGGTCACGGACAGCGATGTAGATGCCGCGGCCGCCGAGGCCGTGCAGGGCATGGCGCCGGCGCGCGCAACCTTCGAGGCGGCCGGATTCGAGGTGCGCACGGAGGTCGCATTCGGCGCCCCGGCGGAAGCGATCGAGCGGATCGTAGCGTCGGACGCGATTGACCTGATTGCTATGACAACCCACGGGCGCAGCGGCCTCACGCGGATGATCGCCGGCAGTGTCGCGGGGCACGTGCTGCGGCATGTGCGTGTGCCCGTGCTGATGTTGCGGCCTGAGTCACCGCAGCGCGATCTGTACACAACCGACGAGATGCTCAAGTTCACGTGAAACAGTGGTTCACGCAACTGTGAAGGCAGGCTGGCGAGCACATGGAGGCAAACGACGGCCACGGAGCGGGACATTTGCCACTACCACTCCGGCAGCCGATGCCGTACAATGGCAAGCGTCGCATGGTCTGTGCTTAACGTCAACCCGGCGTCGGAGGTCTCTATGACCAAACTGAAAGTGCTGATCCCGCTGGATGGATCCGAGTACAGCGAGCACGTCATCCCGCCCCTTCTGAACCTCGTCAAACCCGAGACCCATGCGATCGTGCTGGTGCGTGTCGTGCCGCACGCGCACGGCATGACCGGCGGCGGGACGAAACCGGCCAGCATCGAAATGCTAATCCCAGAGTACGAGTCCGAGCGCGCAGCCGTTCAGGCGGAGCATCCGATCTTCGCGAGCCAGGCGGCCGAGACCGCCATCGGTGAAGCCAACGACGAACTCGCGCCCATTCGCCGCCGGCTCGAGGAGCGCGGCTTCACCGTCGAAAGCACGGTTCTGATGGGCAACCCGGCGCACGAGATCGAGCGCTTTGCGGCGGATGCGCAGATCGACATGATCGCCATGACGACCCACGGGCGCACTGGATTGACGAAACTGCTGATGGGCAGCGTGGCGGAGCACGTGATCCGGCACGTGCGGGTGCCGGTCTACTTGCAGCGGCCGGGGGCTGGCACCTTGGCGGAAGCCCACAGCGGCCACTGAGTGCCCGTCACATGCTCATCGCAAGCGAGGAGCAGGCATGCGAGATTACCAGATTGCTCTGATTCCCGGCGACGGCATTGGCGAAGAGGTCGCACCCGAGGGCGCGCGCGTCCTCGATGCCGCCGCCGAGTTGACGGGCGATTTCAAGCTGCACTACGAGCAGTTCCCCTGGGGCTGCAACTACTACCTCAAGCACGGCCGCATGATGGCCGCCGATGGACTCGACATCCTCAAGCCGTTTGACGCGATCTACTTCGGCGCCGTCGGCTTCCCGACCGTGCCCGACCACATCTCCCTGCGCGGACTGCGGCTGCCGATCTGCCAGGGCTTCGAGCAGTATGTGTGCTACCGGCCGAGTGTGCTGCTGCCGGGCATCGCGGGGCCGTTGTCCGGCCGCCAACCCGGCGACATCGACTTCGTCGTCGTGCGCGAGAACACCGAGGGCGAATACGCGGGCGCCGGCGGCCGCGCGCATCGCGGACTGCCGGAAGAAGTCGCCGTGGAGACCAGTGTCTTCACGCGCCTCGGCGTCGAGCGTGTCATTCGCTACGCGTTCCAACTGGCCCGCTCGCGGCCGCGCAAGCGTCTGGTCAGCGCCACCAAATCGAATGCCCAGCAGCACAGCATGACATTCTGGGACGAGATTTGCACGGAAGTCGCCGCCGAATTCCCCGACGTCGCGGTCGAGCGCGTGCTGATCGACGCGCTGTCGGCGCGCTTCGTGCTGCACCCGGACTCGCTGGACGTCGTGGTCGCCTCAAACCTGTTCGGCGACATCCTGACCGATCTCGGCGCCGCGATCTGCGGCAGCATGGGGCTGGCGCCGAGCGGCAACATCAATCCGGAGAAGACCTACCCGTCCATGTTCGAGCCGGTACACGGCTCGGCCCCGGATATCGTCGGCAAAGGCATCGCCAACCCGATCGCGATGATCTGGTGCGGCGCGATGATGCTCGACCATCTGGGCGAGCATGACACCGCCGCCCGGATCGAGCGTGCAATCAAAGCCGTGACGGCCGAGCGCCGGGTACTGACGCCCGATCTGGGCGGGCGCGCGCGCACGCGCGATGTGACCGACGCCATCATCGACATGCTGCGCGCGGGCGCATGACGCCCGACGCCTGTTGACCAGTCACGCGTCGATTTCCGACATCGCACGCTACGTCACACATGATCTGGCTGCATCGATCATGCAAGCAGGCAACCGTTCTCGCACCAAGAGCCGAACATGACCTATACGATCCTCGCGCGGTCGCCGGACGGCCGGCAGACCGGCATCGGCATCGCGACCGTCTCGTTTGGCGTCGGCGGCGCGTGCCCGTATGTGGCCGCCGATGGCACCGTAATCGTTTCGCAGGCGTTCACCTGGCCCCGGCTTGGCGTCCGTGCTGTGAAACTGGTCGAAGCCGGAACCGCGCTGCCCGACATTATCAGTCAACTGGAGGCCGGCGATCCGTCATTCGCCTACCGGCAGATGGGTATCATGCGCCCAAACGGCGAGTGGATTGTGCACACGGGCGCCAGCAACACGGCATTCGCGGGGCATTGCGTCGGCATCGACTGCGTCGCGCTTGGTAACATTGTGGCGCATGCCGGCGTACTGCATGCCATGGTGGAAACCTACGAAGACACGTCGGGCGACATGGCCGGGCACATCCTGGGCGCGCTGGAGGCGGGTCGCGACGCCGGCGGCCAGACACGCGACGGGCGTCACCTCGCCGAACGCTCGGCGTACATCCGCGTCGTGTACGGCGACGACTTGTCGGACCTCGACCTGCGTGTGGACGTACACGCCGAGGCGATCGCGGAGATGCGACGGCAACTGGCAATCTACCGCCCCTATGTCGAACTGCGCCGCCTGATCGCGCGCGATCCGGTCAACCGGCCCGACAGCGTGGCCTGGGAACGTGAGCACCTGACCGCCACCGCGCCGCCGCAGTATGCAGACTAAAGCGTTTTTCGGAATGATCTGATACGGCGCCTTTGAGCGTCATTGTGAGCCCCCGCAGGGGGGTTGCGGTCGCCCAGTACTGGGCCGGGGCAAGCCTAATTGTCATAGGTTAGCGTAAAAGTGGCGTTGTCAAGGGGTAAAAGGTGGCAATTTGCACTGCGGAGTGGGAATGAGTAGCATGAAGCATGACCCAATCCAGCCAGCCTCCCAGCGACAACCGC
>JACRMK010000010.1:0-23414 GCA_016235055.1 Chloroflexota bacterium
ATCATGGTGGCGCCGTTCGCGGGCGACCGCGGCGAGATCAGCGCGGCGAGCACGTGGAAGGACGGCAAGTACACCGTCGTGTTCAGCCGCAAGTTGGTGACGGGCAGCAAGACAGACGTGCAGTTCGACAAGCTGGATGGCACGTATTCGTTCGGTCTGGCGATGTTTGACAACGCGCAGGTGCGTCACGCATTCAACAATGGCGCATTGACGCTTCAGTTCAGCAAGTAACCTGATCTGCGCGAGTAACAGACGGCGGGAGCAGACCAAGCAAAATGGTCTGCTCCTGCCTTTTTGCCGCGCGTCTTGTATGTCGCCGAGCGTCTGGCGCGTACTCCCTTGCGCCTCATGCTATAATAGCGGCCTGGTTTGTCAAGGAGAGACCGAGCACGACATGAATCCGATCGTCATCTACGGCACTACATGGTGCGGCGACTGCTCGCGCGCCAAGCGCGTTTTACAGCAATACAAAGTGGCTTTCGAGTGGATCAATATTGAGGAGAACCCGGATGGCGAGGCGTTTGTGCAGAAGACGAACCGGGGCATGTTGTCGGTGCCGGTGCTCGTCTTCGCAGACGCCAGCACCCTGGTGGAACCGAGCAGTGCGCAGTTGGTTGCCAAGCTGAAGGCGCTGCAACTCGCGTAGTGTGGCGGCATGATCGCGATATCCGGCTTCCGAAGTCTGCCCGGACTTCGGAAGTTTTTTTGTGCCGGCATGGTGCTGCTGCTCGCCGCCTGCGCTCCAACGGCCAGCCCCGCGCCGCCAACGCCGGCGCTGCCGGCGCGCCTGGTCGTCACGCTGGCCGATACGGCCACCTCGCCGCTCTACCTGCCGGTCAGCCTCGCCGCCGCGCTGAAATACTTCGACGCCGAGGGGCTCGCGGTGGATCTGCGCTACGCGCCGGGCGGCGACGTGCCGGCCGGTTCGCTATTTGCGGGACAGTCGGTGGACTACGCGGTGCGCAACCGCCAGTGGCGCGTCATCGCCGCGCTCACGCGCACGCCCGCCGTCGCGCTGCTCGTGCGCGCCGACCTGAAGGCTTCCATCGCATCACCGGCCGCCCTGAAGGGGCGTCGTATCGGCGTCAGCGCGATCGGCGCGCACACGCACATTATCGCGACGGCGCTGCTGCAGAAGGCCGGGCTGGCTACGTCGGACTACACGATTGTGCCGGTCGGCGCCAGCACGCTGGCCGCCGCCTTCGAGTCGCATAGCATTGACGCGGGATTCGGATACGAGCCGTATGTCTCGCAACTACTGGCGGACGGCAAGGCAACCGTGCTGGCCGATCTACGCACGCCGGAGGAAACAGAGCGCTGGCTGGGCGGCGGCTACCCGTACACGGCGCTGCTCGCGGACGCGGGCGCGTTGGCTGCGTACCCGGCCACGGCGCAGAAGATGGTGAATGCGCTCGCTCGCGCGCAGGCATATATGCGCGCGCGCACACCGGACGAGGTGGCCGCCGTGCTGCCCGATGCGGCGACCGGGCGTGACAAGCAGCAGTGGGTAGCCGCGTACCGCGCGCTCCGTCCGGCGTTCGCGCCCGACGCTCGCAGCGACGGCGGCGGCATCGAGATGGTCGTCAGCGCGGTGCGGCTGCTGGGGCTGATCAAGCCAGCCGAAGCGATTGAGCCTGCCAGCCTTTTTGACAATACCTACGCCGACATCGCTGCGCAACAAATACAATCCACGAAGTAACACGAAGATGCACGAAAGGAGATAGATGTCAGTAGGGGCACGCCTTGCGCGTGCCCGAAGCGGGGCAACCGCGAGGGTTGCCCCTACAACTGCTCATCCGCAAATAACGCGAATCTTCACGAATAGAAACATAATCCACGAAGGGACATGAAGATGCACGAATGAGAGGTTTTTCCTTCGTGTCCTTCGTGTTACTTCGTGGATGAGGTTTTGATTCGCGGTGATTCGCGTGATTCGCGGATTGCTTTTTCTGCGGGGAGTTGCAGCGCAGTCGCCGTTGGCAAGCCGCGCACGAACGCCATCCACGGCGCGGGGTCGAACGGCGTGCCGTCCAGCATCTGCGCGAACTTGATCTCGAGCTCGCCCTGCGACAGCGCGTTTTCCGGGTCGCCCTTCGGCGTGTTGATCGTCTGCGAGATGACACGCCCGCCGGCGAACGCCACCGTCACGTTGGACGGCCACTGCTGCGGGTAGAGCGCCTCGAACGCCGGGTTGAGTTGCACGCGGGTGGCGGCCAGCAGATGCGCCAGCGCCGGATCGGCGATGCGTTCCGGCCGAAAGTCGCCCAGCCCGGCGTGTCCGCGCGCCAGCGCCGACGCGATGCAGTAGTGCAGCGAGAACTTGGCCTGGTACGGCGTGCGCGGCGCGGCGTTGTTGCACAGGTCGAGCGCGGCCTGGTACGTCTCGACCTCGATGCGCGCGACATCGGCCGCCGCGACGTGGTCGGCCATCTGCGCGCGGATCGCCAGCGCGGCGTCAATCGCCGGGTGGGTGTGGCGGCACGAGGCGTGCGGCTTGATGCTGACGCCGCCGATGCGCCAGGCGGGCGCTTCCGGGTCGAGCCCTGCGATCACCGCAGTAGGCGTGGCGTCGCGCGAGGTGGCCGCGAAGAAGCCGCGCTCGCCTTCGAGGATGGCGCGCGGGCCGGTGAAGCCGCGCCGCGCCAGGTCGGCCGCCAGCACGCCCGACTGCGCGGCGCGCCCGGCGTGCAGGTGCTTGCTCATCGCGCCGTCGGCGTTGAACTCCCACAGCCCCGCGCTCATCGTCCCCGCGTTGCCGAGCGCCCAGACCGTCTGCTCTTCGTTCAACCCTAGCAGGTACGCGGCCGCCGCCGCTGCGCCGAAGGTGCCGCACGTCGCCGTGTTGTGGAAATAGACGTAGTGCGTTTTGCCGACCGCCGCGCCGACCCGCACCATGATCTCGTAACCGATCACGACCGCGCGCAAAAACTCCGCGCCGCTCTTGCGCTCGCGTTGAGCGACGGCCAGCGCCGCCGGGATGACGACCGTGCCGGGGTGCGTGACCGAGGTGCGGTCGAGGTCGTCCATTTCGACGATATGCGAGAGGCCGCCGTTGACGAGCGCGGCGCTTTCCGCGCCATAGCGGCCGGGCAGGCCGGCGACAGCGCAGCCGCCGTCGATGCGCGGCTGGCTCGCCGTGTAGTCGAGCAGGATGCGGCCCTGCGCTGTCTGCGTGCCGGCCAGCGCCGAACCAAGCCAGTCCAGCACGTAGTATTGCGCGACCGCCAGCGGCATGCTCGCGCGGTCGGCCTGCGCGATGAAGCGGGCGAGGTGCTCGGTGAGAGTGGGGGAAGACACGTCAAGGTTGGGTCGGAGCGGAATTATCCGTCCACTCGTCAAGCAAGCGCAATGCATCGTTGATGCCGGCAAGGCCGGGGTGTTCGGCCTTCAAGTCGCGCAAAGTATCGAGTGGTTCTTCGAGTTCGGCAAGGCTATCGGTGAGCGTCAGACCTTGACGATAGGCATGCAGTGCCTCGGCGGGACGGCCAGCCCGTAGATGCGCTTCCCCGATGCCAAACCAAGCTCCGTTCAGGCGCGGGATCTGAAGCAGCGCCTGCTCAAAATAGCCGATGGCGGCATCGTACATGCCACGCGCAATTGACAAGTCTCCATAGCGCAAAAACAGATAGGGGTGGTTTGGTTGCAGTCCTGCAGCTATTTCAATATCGCGCTCGGCTTTACCCGCATCTCTTAGTTTGAGATACTGATGTGCGCGATTACGGAACCACATGGCTTGTTTTGGAAAAAGCGCTATAGCGCGCGTGTACGCGTCGATGGCCTTGTCAAATGCTTTCATCGCATCGTAGGAATTTGCGATGCTGTTGATCGCGTTGGCCTCATCGGCCACCAAGCCCAACATCCGGTAGCGTTGCGCCGCATCCTCCAATAACGCGAAGGCCGTGTCGTAATGTTTCTCGGACGTGGCCAATTCGCCCAGGCTCTGGATGCAGTTCGCCTCGCCCAGCCGGTCCCCGATCGCCCGGTAGATCGGCAGCGCCTCCGCATAGCGCGCCCGCGCCTCCGGCAGTTCGCTCAATCCAACATGCACGTCGCCCAGGCTCTGGATGCAGTTCGCCTCGAGCGCCTGATCTTTGTAATGTTCCGCAATGACTTCTGCGTACAAAGCACTTGCCCTGGAGTAGTTGTATCCGCGCTCCGCTATAAGCCCTCCGAAGTAAGCGCTCCATCCCCGTACCCGACCCTTGACGCGGCCAGCGTCGGCATGTTCACGCACGGCGCGCGCCAACCCATCGACGGCGGCATAATCGAACCGATTGTACCAGTCGGCTCCAATACCCCACACCTCGTCCGTCCCACGCTCGGTATCGACCACGACGAGGTGGTATACACGTTCGATAGCGATGTACCGCTCGTCGTTGGCAATCGATGAAAAGTAATCTGTGGCGTGCTGCGACAGTCTGACAAATGCGTCACGATCGTTCTGCCAGAGATGCTGCAAGATCACTCGCCGCGTCAGTTCATGGATATTGTGCCCGCGACCCTGGAACGGTTCGACGAATGGCAGCGCTTGGATAGCAGTATAGAAGTCGCCTATGTGGGCCCGCAGATCAGGCTGTAACGCGGCCAGTACGTCGGATGTGAACCAATGCGGAATTGCGGCGGCGTAGACGGTTGCCGCCACTTCCACGGGCAAAGTGGACAGCAGGCTCTGCGTCACGAGCCAATGGCGCTCGTCATCGCTGGCTGCCGACTGCATGCGCTGGAAAAGGTCGCCGGCGTTCATCGCAGTTGGCTCTGCTGATCCCGTAGGTAATGGAGCCAATTCGCGACATCGCCCGCTGAATGCCGGCATGTCAAGCAGATACCCCGGATCAAGTCCAGCGTGGTCACCAATCCGATGGCGACAGCATACTCCTGCCAGTGTTCGGGGGCAATCGGCTGCAATTGGATTTCGTCGCACAGCGCGTGCCATTCGCCGGTTTTCTCCGGTACGCGTTGACCCGCAATGACCGCTACCACAGTAGGATAGTAGCGCACACGGGTTAGGAATGCACCACCGATCCAGCGCGCCAGCGACGGGTCGCAGTCGTTGAACGTGTCGAACACGATTGCCACGCGTTGGCCAAAGCGGGACAGATCATCGAACAGTGCCGCCGTCAGGGCGACCCGCCGCGCATCGCGCGCATCCTCGTCGCCTCCATTGACCGTGATGGCGGCCGAAATGTTGTTGTTGCCCAGTAGCGTATTGTGGTCGATCTGGATAGCAGGCATGCCGAGCAACTGCCCAACTCGTGCGGCCAATTGGGGGAATCGCGCGCGCGCCAGTTGCAGGCATAATCGATCCAGCAACTCCGGCAGACCAACGCCGCCTCCCTTGAAATCGATTCGGGCAAACCGCGTACCATCCGGACAGCCTTCTTCAAACAAGTCAATCAAGCGCGACTTTCCGGAATTGCTGGGCGCTTCAATGAGCAATATCCGCTCATTCGTGTCGCCCCGGACCATGCGAAGGAAGGTCCCTCGCTCGGCATCTCGATTGACGCGTGGATACTTCACGGCCGCTGCGGGCCTTGTGACTGTGAAGTGTCAGTTCCGGTCTCATCCACGTTTAGTTTGTTCGCGCCATCCATATTCACGTCGGAGATATCCACACCGTCGCGGGAAACGTCCATCTCATTCGCGCCACGCATATCGACGTTGCGGATTCGCACTGATGGTGCTGGCGTTGAGGCAGCCGGTTTGTCCGTTTCCCGCTCCAATTCCACAGACGGCGCCGCGCCGAGTACAATCTTATTGATGCGGAAGCGATTGCGCCACAACAGAAAGATCAGCCCCGCCAAGGCGATGGCCACAATGACGACAATGGTAGTAGTGAGATCAGCCATGATCTTCTCCTTTGCGCTCCGAAATATAGAGGGAGCGATCCTGTTGGGCTATTATATCAGTTTCCCTGCCTCAATCTCTACCGCCCTCACTGCGGACAGACGCTTTTCGTCATCCTTGCGCATATAGACCTTCGGCCTCGGCCAGGACGCTCGCGCGAAAATAGCGGCTCAGATCTTCGGCGGTGCGCAAGTCGACCTTACGCCCGCCGAACAGCTCCGCCAGTTCACGCTCCATGCGCGCGATGCCGAACAAGCCCGGCACATGCTCCGGTTCGAACTCGACCAGCACATCAACGTCGCTGTCGGCTCGGAAATCGGCGCGCAGCACCGACCCGAACAACGACAGCCGCCGGATGTGGTGTGCGCGGCAATAGGCGGCCAGGCTGCGCTCGTCAACATGGATGCGTGCGTTCATGCCCGTATTATACCGCTGCCGGCCAAGACCCGAAGGGTTTCGCCAGAATGCCACTCGCACCGGGCAACCACCTGAAAACCCTTCGGGTCTGCGACACGCACAACCGTTACACCATCTTCTCGCGGATCTTCGCGCTCGCGAAGTCCATGAGCGTTACGACGAGCACGATCAGCGCCACGACCGTGCCGGCCTTGTGATACTGCAACTGGCCGAAGTACGCGTTCAGCAGCAGGCCGATGCCGCCGCCGCCCGCAAAGCCGATGATCGTCGAGATGCGCACGTTGATGTCCCACTGGTAGATCGTGTACGAGACGAACGGCGGCACGATCTGCGGCAGGATCGCGTAGACGATGGTCTGCAGGCGCGTCGCGCCGGTGGCGGCGATCGCCTCCATCGGGCCGGAATCGATGTTCTCGATCGCTTCGGAGAACAGCTTGCCGATCAGCGCGAAGGTGGTGACCGCCAGCGCCAGCGCGCCGGCAAACGCGCCGATGCCGACCCAGAACACGAAGATGGCGACGTACAGCAGCGCCTCAATCGAGCGCAGCACGTTGAACAGGCCGCGCACGATGAAGTAGACCCAGACCGACAGCGCGCTGCGGCCGGTCAGGTTGCGCGCGCCGAGGAACGCGAACGGGATTGCCGCCGCGCCGCCCAGCGTCGTCGCGATCAGCGCCTGGAACAGCGTGCCGAGCATTTGCCGCCAGACCGTGTCGAGCAGTGACGGCGTCAGATCGATCGCGAGGAAATCGCCGATCAGCCGGCCGAACGTCGGGCCTGGATCGAGCAGCTTGCGCAGGTCGATTTCGACGACGAACCAGCAGTACACGAAGGCCGCGGCGAGGATGGCCGTGTACAGCATCCGGCGCGGCGAGCGGAAGAGCGGCGCGGCAGCGCCCGTCTGTGGCTTGCTGTCGCCTTCCATGATGCGCTGGCGCCAGCGCGCGCTGACGGTGTCCACCGCGATGATGACCGCCGCCACCGTCCAGAGCGCGGCCGCGTACTGCTCATAGCCGCCCTTGCGGATCGTCTCGACCACGAAGAAGCCAATGCCGCCGCCGGCCACGAACCCGACGACGGTCGCCGAGCGCATGTTGATGTCCCAGCGCAGCAGGCTGTACGCCAGGAACGACGGGATCACTTGCGGTATGACGGCAAAGCGGATCACCTGGAACAGGTTGGCGCCGGTTGCGGTGACCGCCTCGATCGGGCCGGGGTCAATGTGCTCGATCTCCTCCGAGTACAACTTGCCGAGCGCTGCGACCGAATGGATCGTCAGCGCAATCAGCCCGGCAAAGGTGCCCAGCCCCACCCACACGATGACCAGAATGCCCCAGATGAACGTGTCCACCGCGCGCACGACGTTCAGCAGCGTGCGCATGGCGTAGTACACGGCATTGCCGCCCGGCACGCGCGACATGACATTGTGCGCGGCGAAGAACGACAGCGGCACGGCCAGCACGACGGAAAAGAGCGTGGACATCAGGCCGAGCGCGATGGTCTCGATCAGCTTGCCCGCCACCAGCGTCGGCGTCAGTTGGCCGGGCTGTGCCAGCCCGAGCGCCACCAGCCAGCCGGGCGCCGGCGCGTCCTTGATGCGCCCGACGATATCGCCGAAGTTCTCGCTGGGCCGTATCGCGCCCGTGACGGCGTCGCGCTCGATCACGTCGGGTTGCAGGATGGCCGTGAAGATGCGGCGCGCATCATCGAAGCGTGTCACCAGCCGGTCGAGGTTGGCGTCGGTCACCTGCCAGCCGATGACATAGATAATGAGTGCCGGCACCAGGAAGCCGAGCCAGGTCAGGGACGGCTTGCCGCGCGCAAGTTGAATGGCGTCGAAGACGTTCCACGCCCAGAACAGCGCCAGCAGCAGCCAGAGCCACGACGTGTCGTAGCCGGCAAACAGCACCAGCGCAATCTTGTACGTGACGAGCGCCCAGAAGATCAGATAGACCGAGACGAGCGTCAGCGCGAGAACGGCGATGCCGCGCGGACGTTTGCCGAGCGCAAACTGGCCGAGGCCCGGCACGACCAGCGACAGTATGGCGGCGATGAGCGGCGAAGGCATAGGTCACACAATCGAGACGCGCTCGGCGTCTTTGCCGTAGATCGCTTTGAACTGCGCGTCGTCGATCGCCGGCGGCAGGCCCTCGAACACGAGCAGGCCGTCCTTGAGCGCGATCGCGCGCGTGGCGTAGCGGTGCACCAGGTCGAGGAAGTGCAGGCTGCACAGCACCGTGATGCCGTCCTCCTTGTTGAGCTGCTCGAGATACTTGAGAATTGAGTGCGACAGCACCGGGTCGAGCGAGGCGACCGGCTCGTCGGCGAGGATCAGCTTGGGCTCCTGCATCAGCGCGCGGGCGATGCCGACGCGCTGCTGCTGGCCGCCGGAGAGCGAATCGGCGCGGACGTACGCTTTGTCGGACAGCCCGAGCCGCTCGAGGTTCTTCAGCGCACGCGCCTTGTCGTCGCCGGAGAAATAGTTCAGCAGGCTCTGCGCCGGATTGACGTAGCCGAGGCGCCCCGACAGCACATTGGTCATCACCGACGAGCGCTTGACGAGGTTGAACTGCTGGAAGATCATGCCGATCTGCCGGCGGATGCGGCGCATCTCGGCAGACGGCGCGGCGGTGACGTCCACGCCGTCCCAGGTGATCCGCCCGGAGGTCGGCTCGATCAGCCGGTTGATGCAGCGCAGCAGGGTCGATTTGCCGGAGCCGCTCAGCCCGATGACGGCCAGAAACTCGCCGTCCTGCACTTCAAACGACACATCGTTGAGCGCGACGGTGCCGTTGGGATAAACTTTCGTGAGGTGTTCGATTTTGAGCATGCGGAGCCCCGGATATGAAATGGGCAGAGGGGGGATGGATGCTCCCCCTCTGCCCGGTATCAGCCACATGAGACCTCGCGGGTCTTAAAGACCCGCGAGGTCTGGATAGCGCCTACTTGACGTAGCTGGCCGGGTCCACGCCCGCCTTCTTCAGCAGTGCGCCGAACGGGTCGTAGTAGTCGGCCTTAACGGCCACGAGCGCATCGTACGCGTAGATGCTCTTGACCATCGCCTTGCCGCCCGGGTCGGCCATGATCGACAGCATACCCTTGACGGTAATGTCCTTCAACTTCTGATCGAGGCCCTTGGCCAACTGCATGCCATCGTTCGGGATCTGGTCGGTAACGAAGAAGATGTCGACCTTGTCCATCACGTCCGGGTATGCCTTGACGATCGAGGCGTCGGTGCGGGCGTCGATGAACGTCGCGCCCGCGTCGCAGTCGCCCTTGTACACGGCGGCGACGACGTTCGGGTGCGAGCCGGCGAACTGCGAGGCCTTCAGGTCCTTCTCCGGATCAATACCGTTCGCCTTCAGCACGATGGTCGGGATGATCGTGCCGGAGGTCGAGGTCGGGTCGGTGAAGCAGAAGGTCTTGCCTTTCAGGTCCGCGATCGTCTTGATCGGCGAGCCTTTCTTGGTGATGAACTGGCCCTTGTAGAACGGCGTCTGCGTGCCCTTCAGACCCTTGTCGGGGTCGAGGTCCACGGTGGCGTACGCGCGGGTCGCGACCAGCGCGGGCTCGACGCCGTACTTGTTGCGCGCGAGCAGCGCGGCGAAGGTCGCCAGGAACGACGCCTGCGCCTTGCCGGCGCCCATCGCCTCGATCGACGCGGCGTACGACGTGCCGGTTTCGATCTTATAGGCGGCGCCCGTCACCTTCGTCAGGCAGTCGGCCATCGCCGTGCCGGACTTGGTGATCGTGGCGATGTCGCCCGAAGGCACGAACGTGATGACGATCGGCTTGTCGGCGGCGCCGAGCGTGCCGGCGGCCGGGGTCAGCGCATCGGCCAACTTGGCGCACGCGGGCGGCGGCGGGGTCGCCGTCGGGGCGGGCGCGGTCGTCGCGGCCGGTGCGGTGGTCGGCTGGGCGGCGGCCGTCGGGGCCGTGGTCGGCGCGGCGGCGGCTACCTTGGTCGCCGTCGGCTGGGCCGGGATGGCGGTCGGCGGGACCGCGGTGGGCGGCACGGCGGTCGGTGTGGCCGGCGTACCGCAGGCCACGAGCATGATCGCCAGTACGGTGGCGAACATCAAAACAATACTGCGCTTGGACATGGCGTTTCTCCTCCTTAGAGAGCAACGGACGGTCGATGCCGTCAAGGTTTGGGACAGGATAGCAGGTTAATGGATTGGCCGGGGGAACGTTTCACGGTTGCGCCACACCACCTCCTTCCCCGCAAAAAAGAAGAGCGCGCTGCCAGGGTTCGGCAGCACGCTCATATTACCGCAGTTTACACGGCGCGCAAAGCGTTACGGCATCAGTGCGCGGGTGGTAGGGGCCGACCCGACTTGTCGCCCCCTTTGGGGGGTGCGTGTCGGCCCTCAATGACAGGCGGGCGCACACGCCGGTGCGCCCCTACCTGATCCCCACAATTCCTGGGTGTACCCCTACGGCATCGGCGCCCAGGTCATGCGCCGGTTGAGCGGATCGAAGATCGCCGTCGGCAGATCGAACAGCTTCTGCACCTGGCCGGGCGTCGAGGCGTTGACCGCCCAGACTGCCCATCCGCCGCCGCAGTCCGAAACATAGGCGATCCACTGTCCGTCGAGCGACCAAGTGGGTGCCACATGCTGGCAGCCTTCGGTGGTCATCTGCTTGACCGGGCCGCCGCCTGCGCCGACCGTGAAGATCTGCGCCGTCGGGCTGGTTTCGCGCGAATGGTACGCCAGTCGCTGGCCGTCGGGCGACCACGCGGGGGCGTTGTCGCTGCCGCCGCGAGTGATCTGGCGCCCGGCTGGCGGACGGTTGGGCGGGTAACCATCTTCATCGGTGATCCAGATGCCGCAGCCGGTCGGGCAGCCAAAGTAGGCGATCAGACCGTCGCCGCGCACCGCCGGGAAGCGCGCATCCTGCAGCCGGCGCAGCGGTTCGCAGCCAACGGATACCGGCGCATCGGTCGAGCCGCACGGCGCAACGCCGCCGTCGCCGTCTAATTTGGTCAGGATGAACAGGCTGTTCTGGCCCGAAATACGCCGCGACTGGAACACGACGCGCCCGCCGCTTGTGAATGTCGGGTAGAAATCGTCAGTCGCGCTGTCGACACGCGCCTCGCGGCCGTTTGTTAGATCGAAGTAATAAAGCCCTTCGCCGCGACCGGCATCCGACCCGGCAACGGACTTGAAAAGGATGCGCTTGCCGTCCGGCGCAAACGACGGGTCGGTGGCGCCGCGCATGAGAACCGATTTTGCGCCGGTGGACAGCACAACGCGCAGCACATTCTGGTTACGATCGGTACACGGCCCGTTTTCAGGGCAGACCGGCAGCGCGATCTGACCGTCAAGCTTCGGTCCGGGCACGGGCGTGTCGGTCGGCGGTAGCGGCGTATTGGTGGGCGGGCGCGGCGTGTTGGTCGGCGGCACCGGCGTGTTCGTCGCGGGCACCGCGGTGGCCGATGGCGGTACGCTTGTCGCCGTCGGCGTGCCGGTGGCCGTGGGCGCGCTCGTCGGCGTTGCACTGTTCGTCGCCGACGGCGCGGTCGTCGGTGTGGCGGATGGCGCGCTGGTCGGCGTATCGGTCGGCGCAATGACCACCGGCACGCTCGTCGGCGTGGGCGCCGGTTTGGCGCCGCCATTGGCCACAATGAACCCGCCGATCGCGGCCAGCAATATCAGCACAGCCGCGCCGGCGATGAGTGCTATGGGCGGCTTGCGCCCGGCGCCGGCTGCCGCGGGCGCGATTGTCCCGCCGGCCGGCGGCGCGCCGGCCGCGGGTGGCGCGAACGACGCCATCGTCGGCTGCGCCGACAGCGGCTGCATCTCGACCGTCGGCGCCGCAATGTTGGTCACCGTCGGCGCGCCGGCAAACGGTTCGGCCATGCCGGTCGGCGGCGTGGCGCGCATGCCCGAATCGATCGCCTGCTGGCTTGGAACCGTGAACACGGCCGCCGATCCGCCTTCGGCCACGCGCCGCAGCGCCTGCGCCATCTCCGAGCCTTTCTGGAAGCGCTCTTCGGGGCTTTTCGCCAGCGCTTTGAGGATCACATCGTCGATCGCCGGGGGCAGGCTCGGGTTCAGCGAACGCGCATGCGGCAGCGGCTCGCTGATGTGCTTGATGACGACCGCCAGCGGCGTCTCGGCCTCGTACGGGATATGCCCGGTGAGCATCTCGTACAGCACGACGCCGAGCGAGTAGAGGTCGGTGCGCCAGTCCACTTTGGCGCCCTGGCCCTGCTCGGGCGACATGTATTCCGGCGTGCCGACGCCGACGCCGGAGCGCGTCAACTGGTTGGCCGACTCGGTCATCTTCGCCAGGCCGAAGTCGGCCAACAGCGTCGTGTCCTCGTCGCGCATCATCACGTTGCTCGGCTTGATGTCGCGATGGACGATGCCGCGCGAGTGCGCATAGTCGAGCGCGCTGCCGAGCTGCTCGATGATCTTCACGCAAAAGTCGAGCGGCAGCGGCACGCCCATCTTGCTCTGCAGCGTGCCGCCCGCGACGTACTCCATGACGATGTAGGTGGCCTCTTCGGTCTCGCCGAAGTCGTACACCGGCAGGATGTGCGGGTGATTCATGCGCGCGACGGCGCGCGCTTCCTGGACAAACCGGTCGCGAAACGTCTCGTCGTGCTGGAAGTAGACCGGCAGCACTTTGACGGCGACGATGCGGTCCAGCGAGGTCTGCTCGGCCTTGTACACCGTGGCCATGCCGCCCTTGCCGACTTGTTCCAGGATGAGATACTGGCCTAGTCGCTTTCCACTTAGATCAGCCATACGTTTGTTCCCACGGTCTTCCCGTCGTGTCTCCCTTGTGCTACATGTCGCGGCGCCCCTCGATGGCCCGCATGAGCGTGACTTCGTCGGCGTATTCGAGGTCGCCGCCGATCGGCAAGCCGCGCGCGATGCGCGTGATGCGCCCGACCTTGCCGACAATCTGTCGCTGAATGAATGCGGCCGTAGACTCCCCCTCCAGGTTCGGGTTGGTGGCGAGGATCACCTCGCGCACGCCGCCCGGCCGCACCCGCTGCACCAACTCGGCGATCTTCAGATCCTCGGGCAGGATGCCTTCGATCGGGTTGATCGCGCCGTTCAGGACGTGATACAGCCCCTTGAACTCCCGCGTGCGCTCGATCGCCAGCACGTCCAGCGGCTCCTCGACGACGCAGATCAGGCTACGGTCGCGCGCCTCGTCGGAGCAGATCACGCACGGCGAGCGCTCGGCGATGTTGAAGCAGGTCTGGCAGACCGTGGTGTGCGCCTTGAGTTCGGCGAGCGCCTGCGCCAGTGCCTGCACCTGCTCGTCGGGCTGGCGCAGCAGGTAGTACGTCAGCCGCGAAGCGGTCTTCGGACCGATGCCGGGCAGCCGGTTCAGCTCGTCGATCAGCCGCGTGACGGATGCGGGAACGCTGCTCACGGCGTGCATGCGGCGCTACCCCAGTCCCAGTCCGCCCAGGCCGCCGCTCAGCGGGCCCATGCGCTCTTCGGCCAGCTTGCGCGACTTCTCGACCGCTTCGTTGACGGCCGCGATGATCATGTCTTGCAGCAGTTCGACGTCCTCGGCGTTCACGACCTCGGGGTTGATGGCGATCGACTTGAGCGCCTGATGCCCGGTCATCACGACCGCTACGGCGCCGCCGCCCGCGCTGGCTTCGACGATCTCATTGCCCAGCGCCTCCTGCACTTCCAGCATCTGCTGCTGCATCGCCTGCAACTGGCCGAGCATCGCATTGGGGTTGCCGCCGCCCGCGCCGCCAAACCCGCCGCCACTGCCGCCGCCGCGCGCGGGCGCGGGGCCACGAATCTTGCGTACCATGCTGTAAACTCCTGGTTACTGCTCGCCGGCCGAATCGTCGACCTCGGCGATGCGCGCATTATAGCGTTGGACGACCTCTTTGACCAACGGGTCTTCCATCGCTTTCTGCCTGGTGTCTTTGGGGCGCAGCGGAACCGTTTTGCGCTCGACGGCCTTGCCGATTTCGCAGCGCACGCGCAGCGGCTGCTTGAGCGTCTCGCTGAACGCCTCTTCAATCATCTGCCTGTTCTTCAGTTCTTCGGCCTTTTGCTTGTGAAAATCGTACGGGAAGCCCAGCACAATCGTCTCGCCCTCGACCGACTGCACGTGGCCGGCCTTGACGATCGCTTCGAGGTTCTTGCTCTTGGCTTTGATCACCGCCAGCGTGGCGTTCCATTGTTCCTGCACGCTCGCCGCGCTCAATGCGCCCGCTGCGGCCACGGGGTCGGGCGCGGCGGCGGCCGGCTCCGGCGTTGAAACGGAGCGCGGCGGGGTTGGTGCGCTGTCGGCCGGGCGCGCGGGCGGCTTCGCCGGGGCGCTTTCCACCGGGCGCGTTGCTTCGGCCACGCGCGGCGCAGTCGCCGGGCGCGGCGCGGCGGCCGGCGGCGCGACAGACGACCGGCGCGTTTCAACGGGCGCGGGTGGCGGCGCACTTTCGACCGCCTGCGCGGGCGCCCGTTCGGGGCTGCCATCACGCAGCGCCGATTCGACGAACGCTACTTCGAGCGGCAACTGCGGCTGCGGCGCGTTGCGCAGCGCGTTGACGGCCAGCGTGAACTGTCTGATCACCGCCAGCAGTTCGGCCGTCGGCAGCGTCTGCGCCTGCGCCTTCATCTCGGCCAGTTGCTCGGTCGGCAGGTTGAGCAGCGCGCCGTCGATGCCGCCGCGCAGCAACAGCAGGCCGCGCTGGTATTCCAGGATCTCGCGCACGAACTGGCGCGGGTCGGCGCCGCTGCCCACCGTGTCGTTGATAAGCATGAGCCCGGCCGGCACGTCGCGTGTGATGATCGCCTGCATGAGCCGCCCGACCGCCTGCACCGCGACCGAGCCGAGGATGGCCTGCGCCTGCTGCAGCGTCACGTGCC
Source organism: Chloroflexota bacterium (assembly GCA_016235055.1). Lineage (NCBI taxonomy): Bacteria > Bacillati > Chloroflexota > Chloroflexota bacterium. The sequence goes on from JACRMK010000010.1 coordinate 15,123, forward strand.
CGTCGCCGTAGGCGATCATCTGGTCGAGCAGGGAGATGCCGTCGCGCATGCAGCCGCCCGCCTGCCGCGCGAACAGGTCGAGCGCGCCCGGCTCGATCTGCGCGCCCTCCGCTTCAGCGATGTGCGCCAACTGGTCGCGCAATTGCTTGAATGGGAAGAGGCGAAAGTCGAAGCGCTGGCAGCGCGAGAGGACCGTGGCGGGCAGCTTGTCCACCTCGGTCGTGGCGAGGACGAAGATGGCGTGCGCCGGCGGCTCCTCCAATGTCTTCAACAGCGCATTGAATGCCGCATTGGAGAGCATGTGCACTTCGTCAATGATATAGATCTTGTAGCGGCTCTGGCTCGGCAGGAAACCGACCCGCTCGCGCAGCTCGCGCACGTTGTCCACGCCGTTGTTGGACGCCGCATCGATCTCGATCAGGTCGATGTCGCGCCCCTCATTGACGCTCACGCAGATTTCGCAGGCGTTGCACGGCCGCGCCGCCTCGTCGGGGTGCGTGCAGTTGATCGCCTTGGCGAAGATGCGCGCCGTGGTCGTCTTGCCCGTGCCGCGCGGCCCGGTGAACAGGTAGGCGTGCGCGATGCGGCCAAGGCGAATCGCATTTTGCAGGGTCGTCGTGATGTGATCCTGTGCGACGACGTCCTGGAACGTGCGCGGACGCCATTTGCGGTATAGGCTGACGGGTGGCATAGCTTGGCTCGGTGGATTAGTTTAGCATCGATGAGCATGCGCGGCAAGACTCAACCCCGGCGCGTGAGCGTGACGCCGGCCAGCACCACCGCGGCGCCGATGAGCTTCAACAGCGGCACCGGCTCGGCCAGCATCAGCGCGCTGACGGCCAGCGCGATGATCGGCGCCAGGTTGCCGTAGGTCGCCGTGCGCGCCTGGCCGATGCGGTGCACGCCGGCGTTCCAGATCACGTAGCCGAGCGAGATCGCCAGCGTGGCCGAAAAGACGAGCGTGCCCCACGTCGCCCAGGAGATGGCGGCGAAGTTCGTCTGCGTCAGTTCCGGCACGCCCGCCAGCAGCACTACCGGCGCGCCGGCGGCCATTGTCCACGTCGTGTACGTGATGGACGAATAGCGCGCGAGCAGCGGGCGCGACAGCACGGTGTAGATCGCCCAGGCGATGGCGCCGCCGACGGCCAGCAGGTCGCCGGTCAGCTTGTCGCCGCCGAAATCAATATTGCCATCCGCGCTGATGATGGTGAACAACCCGGCGAACGACAGCACGATGCCGAGCCACGCGCGCGGCGTCAGCCGGTCCAGTCGCAACGCCCACGACAGCAGGGCGATCCAGATCGGGCCGGTTGCTACCATCAGCGCGACGTTGCTCGCGGTCGAGTAGCGGATGGCGAAGATGAAGAACAACTGATAGCCGGTGTTGCCGACGACGCCGAGCGCGACTAGCTTGAGCAGGTCCTGGCGCCGGATGCGCGAGCGCGGCTCCATCACCCACCAGACGGCGATCATGATCAGCGTGCCGAGCGTGAAGCGCAGCCCGTTGAAGCCGAGCGCGCCCATCTCGCCGGTGGCGCGCTTGAGCAGGACGTAGTTCACGCCCCAGACCGTCACCAGAAAAATGACCCACAGGTCAACCGACGAGAACCGGATCACCGGTTTGGCGGGTGCAGCGGAGTTCATCAGCGTTCCTATCGGGGTGGCAGCGGGAATACAACGCAACGCAGCGCGGCGCAGCCGGTAGCTGCGCCGCGCATCGCTGTCGCGCCAGGTTCACGGGTTGCTCAGCGTTGGATCCAGTTGAGTTGCCACCAGCATTGGCCGCTCTCGACCTGCAGCAGCGTGAAGCGTACGGGCGGGCTGATCTGGTTGTCGGCCTCGTCCGCGATGTAGATGTCCCACTCGTTGGCGGAGGCGCCCAGCGTCAATTCGTAATAGCCGGCCTCCGCGCCGCCGCGCGTAATCGCCGGCAATTCGGGGGCATTGCCATACTTCGGGAACAGCCGCAGGCGCATGTTCGGCAGGCCGCTGCCGTCGCGCGCCTTGATCCAGCCGAAGACGATGTTCTGCGAAACGCACGAGCGGTCGCTGACGAGCGCCGGCCCGGCTTCCACTTTGAATGGATACTGGCCGCCTTCGGGAGTGTTCGTCGGCGTGGGCGTGGCGGTCGGCGGGCGCACCGGAATGCGCGTGCTGGTCGCCGACGGTTGCGGTGTGGCGGTGCTGGTGGGCGTGGGCGTGGCGGCGGGCGGCTTCGTTGGCGTCGGCGATGGCTGCGGCACGGTCGGAAACACGACCACGACCGGCGTGCCGGTCGGCGTTGGCGTATAGGTCGGCAGCACGGTGGCGCTGCGCAGTGTGGCCGTGACCGACGGCGGCGCCACCACCGGCGGATTGAACGAATCGTACAGCCAGAGCGCCATCCACGCGATCAGAACCAGCATCGGGAAAATAGCGGCCAACGTGAGCAGGCGAATACGGCTGTCCATGGCTACATGGTAGCAAAAATGACCGCGGGTTTCAAGTCGAGATTGAAAGTGGGGTGTGCGGACAAGGCTTTGCGCTGGCGGCCCCCAATGCGTTTGCATTATTATTGGACCACCTGCCCGAGCGTCTCGATCGCAACGCGATGCCGCTCGACCGCCACGACCTGATCTAGAGCGTTTGCTGGAATAAATCGATACGCGATCTGCGCGGCCGGCAAGATTTCTCAGGCACTACGTGCCTTCGAAATGACAGTGCGCGCGGTGTTGTCATTTCGATGCTGCGCAGCAGCTGAGAAATCTTGCCCTCGCCTTGCCAACCGTTAGCTGTATCGGGTTATTCGTGCACCCACTCTGGCGCTCCAAATTGGCGGACTACCCCGACTCGACCTACTCCGTGCGGGCGCGCACGGCTGGTCTGGCGCCGCTGCCGCAGCCGGCGATCGAGCAGCAGATGTTTCGCCTACGCCAGTCGTTCGTCTGCCGCAATCCGGCCGACGCCCCGCGCGTGTCGTACGACGACATCCGCGAGTTTGTGTACTGATGTGCAAAAGACCCGAAGGGTTTGCCAAACCGTTCGGGTCTCGGACTCCTACCGCACCATCTCCCCAATCCACGTCATCAACGCTTCCGCCGCATCATGGTCCGCGAGCAACGCGGTGCCGTGCGCGGCGCCCGGCCGCACCAGTGCGCGCGCCGGGCCGGTGGCCAATGCCGCAAGCTGGCGCTGCGTCTCAACCGCAAAGGCATCGCCTTCCGAGCAGATCATGAACAGCGGCCGCGCGCCGTAGCCCTGCACGTCCTTGTATGCCAAATAATTGTAGAGGTTCAGACCGGGCGAGACCATCGCCACCGCATGGGCCGACGGTTCAGCCGCGCCGAGCGCCAGCGCGATATTGGCGCCCAGGCTGCCGCCCGCCAGCACGATCCGGGCCGGGTCGATAGACGGCTCGCGGCGCAGGAAGGCGTAGGCGGTCGCCGCGTCGCCGGTCATGCGCTCCCAATCGCGCTGGCCGCCGCTGGCGCCGTGCCCGCGCAGGTCGAGCGCCAACGCGGCAACGCCGGCCTCGCGCAGTCGCGCGGCGAACGGCTCCCAGTCGTGACGCGAGCCATCGGCTACGTGCAGCAGGAGCACGGCGGGCGCCGGTATGCGCGCCGGTGCGTACAGCGTGGAGACGAGCCGCGTGCCGTCGGGCGCGCGCAGAACGATTTCGCGCACGGCACGCGGCGGATACGGGGTCTGCGGTGGAACGCGCGCCGTGGCGGCGCACGCCGATAGCAGGCACATAACCAACAGCCACAGGGGCATCCAGCGGCAAGCCACGCCCATGACAATTCTCACTGTCGGGCATTATACCACTGGCGCATTCGCAGTGATCGGGGCAATAGATGAACTGTGCCGCGCGCCAAACGAGCGGCAGAGTGCAAGCGCTGCAATGTGACGGCGCATGAGAGGCATGGGGCATCCGTCACGGGAATTGCGTGACAAGCGTCTCTATCGCGGCGTGGACGCTCGGCCTAGAATCGAATCAATCCCACAATCCTGTTGCGTCCGAGTACCATTCGGTTGCACGCCGAGCCGAGCGCAATACGGGACAGGCGGCGGGTAGCGCGTCAACTTATCGTGCCTAGTGAACTGGATAGGGGGCAATATGGGCGAAATGTATAACAAACGCGTCGCGATGATCCTGCTTTCAGCGCTACTGTTGATAAGCTGTGGACCTCCTTGGGAGCCTCCCACTCCAACCCGCAGGCCACCTACTCCGGCTCCAACAACACGGCCGATTACTCCGACTCCTGCTCCCGCGATTCTTGTTGTTGATACGAAACCATCTGGAGCAATGGTCGAAGTGGGACTCAAATCGATAAACAATGTCGTTACTATAGGAACCGGGCGGGTGGTTGTTGGCGTGACCCCCATTCGCACCGTGTTGCAGGCAACCGATGTTAGTTTATTCAATGGTTTTGGCAGCATCACTCTCTACATTTGCAAAGTGGGTTATTCCGAGGCCTTCAATGTGATCGGGGTAGGAGCAGGAGGCCGGTTAGTCCCTGGTATGATCTACGAAGCATCTCAAGTGTTAACTCCAAATCCGGCAGTAATTAGATGTCCAGGAAAATAGGCGAACAGGTCCATGGTCAGAGCCGCGTTGAGAAGGGCAAGTTGGTGAAGTCGCAATAGGGCTGCGAACATCTCATGCTCCTTGGACGTGGACGGGCGCTTGATCGTGGCGCTGCATGTCGGCGCGAGCGAACCGCCCGAAGCGCGTTAACGGAATAGTGAAGCCGCGACGTGTTAGCAGCACTCGCGGCGGCGGCCAATGCATGTTAGGCGCATCAGCAGGAGGAGCCTATCACCCGCGCCCTTGCGTGTCAATCACGCAGGGGCGCATTTCGTTTTGTGCGGGACGGGCCGCTGTTGTTACAGGGGGTGCATCTTTGTCAGCAGAAATGGTACGCCCGTCCGGCGACGAGCCGCGCCCATGACTATTTCCTGGCGCCGAGGAGCCGAACGCCGCAGGACAGGGCTGCCGTCGTCAATGTCAGGGGTGCGCAACCGTTCGGCCTGCGTGTTTGTGCGCTGCCTGATCAGAACAGCACCAGCGCCTTCTTTAGAATCAGTTCCGCCAGCGCCGTATTGCCGCTTATAGAAGCTTTGGCGCGCCCTTCGGCGTATGCGAAGCGCCCCGAAACGAGGATACAGAAGTCGAGCGCATCCATCTGTATCGTCGCCGCCACGTCGCCGGCGCCGACTTTCCACGAGCCGCCCGCTATGCCGGACAAATCCAGGACAGCGGCGCGCCCGCCAAGATGTTTTCGGAGCATGGCATCAACATCGCGCACCACGAGCGCCACAATCCGCCCATCGTGATCGCGCGTCTGGTAAAACACACGGTTCGCTGCGCGGCAGATGTCCAGCCGGTGCATCCACGTGTCGCGACTGTGAATGACCCACATCAGGTGGCGCAGTTGCAGAATGCCGCACACCGGGTGGGGTATCGCGATCGGTTTGGCGATGCGGAACTGGTACGCCCATTTCTGGATAGCGATCGGCCCCGTGCGGCGCAGCTCGGCGATCAGATCAGCCGGGATTTTGCCGTCCCGTTCGCGCAACTGGAGCGCGTTGACCGCATCTTCGGGCAGTTGCCCTTTCACCGGGCGGGCGCTGTACTGGCGAATCATTTCCCGGTAGCCGGTTCCGCTCGCGTATCCGCCGGCCTGATGAGCGATCATATCGCGCACATTCCACAACGTGCAGGCGGTGGGCCGGGTCCAGTCGTCCGGGTGCAATGTTTCCAGCAATTCCAGCAAGCGCTCCAACTCGGTCTGCATCAGGGCAAAGGCTTCGTCGGCTCGTATGTAGGGTATGCTCGATGCTTCGCGTGCAGAGCGTTGTGGTTCGCTGGTGGTCATTGGAGCCCTCGCTTGAGTTTAGATGATCGCGGCTTGCAGTGCTTTTTGCGGGCGTAGACACCGGGCATAGCGGCAAACTGTCAGAGCGTTCCAGTCGGTTATGCCGGCATGTAGTTAGCCGGCATCCATATCCGCATGTGACAAGCATGCAGGCCGTGGGCGCATTGCCTGGATTCCGGCTCCCATGGAAATAGGCAACTCCAGGCGTAGGGCCAGGTCTTTGACCTGGCCAACTGGACGGGTCAAAGACCCGTCCCTACAACGACACGCCCATTTCCATGCGCGAGTGTGCGTCCCTGGCGCATCGGTGTATCCGTAGACACCGGCGGGGCGGGCGACACGCAATGGTCACACGTTCCGGTGCACCGCCGCGCTCAGGCCTTACTTCTTCGTGCCGACCAGGAAACGCGCCTGCCAGGGGCGATAGTTGCTATTGAAGGTGTCCTTGTAGAGCACCTTATCGCCTTCCTTCACCGTGCGCTTGACGACCACCGTCTTGCCGTCGACGGCGAAGTCGATTTGCTTGGTCACGCCGACCGGCAGGGTCGGATCCTTGTCGTAGATGTCGGGTCCGTGCGGCGTGACCTTCGTGACGTTCGGCCCGTCCATCTCGACCGTGCGGTGGTTGGCCGTGCCGAAGAACTTGAACGTCAGCGTGGCTTCGCGCGTGTCGAGGACAGGCTGGATCAGCAGGTAGTTGGGCGTGTCGTTGACGAAGCGGAAGTCGACGCTCGGCGCGAAGACGGTCGCGTCGAGGCCGATCGGCGGCTCGTAGTAGTGCACCACGTAGCCGTGCGCCCAGCGCTGCGTGATCTTGTAGCCGCCGAAGAACGCGGCGCGGAAGGCGGTGGTTGACACCTGGCAGACGCCGCCGCCAATGCCGACATCGGTGCGGTCGCCGACGATGATGTACGCCGGCTCGTAACCGAGCGCGTCCACCACGTCGCCAAGGTACTCGTTGAACGAGAACTCCTGGCCCGGCGCGACGACGATGCCCTGGAAGCGGCTGGTTGCGACGCCGATGTTCTGCATGCGCTCCGCGCTGGAGCCTTTGAACGACGTGGTGCCGGAGACGACCAGCTCGTGAATATTGAACTTGTCGGCGTCGGCCAGCGCGATGGCCGGCCGCACAGATTTCGCGACGAGCGATACCGCGCGGTTATCGGTCGCCCACTGCGCTTTGATCGCCTGCAGGCTGGCGGCGACGTCGAGCGTTGCGCCGTCCTGGCTGGCGACGAGCGGCAGCAACTTGCCGGTCTTCTCCTCGAAGAAGAAGCGTGCATCGCGCGGTGCGCGGTCAATCTGCCGCGCCACATCGGTCAGGAACGCCTTCAGCGGCGCATCGTCCGTCACCACGGCGAGCGAGGCTTTGCCGTCCGCGCCCTGCACCTGCTTGGTGGAGAGCATGGCGGCCAGCAGTGCAGTGTCGAGCGTCCAGGCCCGCTCCTGCTGGAATGGCGTCAGCAGCAGGCCGTTGGCGCTCTTGCCCGTTTCGTTCCAGGCCTGCTCGCTGTAGGTCAGGCGCAGCGGCGCGGCCAGGATCGCGCGCATCTGCGCGGCGGCCGGCGCGGCGTCGCGCACCACCGGCGCCACGTCGCGGACGGGCAGGTCGGCTTCGAAGCGCATCTCGTCGGGCTGCTCCAGCGCCTGCCGGATACGCGCGATCGTCTCGTCGACGTCCAGCGCGCGGCCGGTGACGGCGGGCGTCGCCACAACCTGCGTGCCGGCCAGCGCCACCGACGCATCGCGCGGCGCGCGCTCGATCTGGCGCGCCAGCCGCTTGAGCGCCACCTGCGCGACACCCTCGTCCAGCAGCAGCGACCCGCTCACGGCGCGGCCGTACAACTGCGCGGTAAGCTGGTCCTGCGCATTGGCCTGCCAATCGCTGCCGCGGCCGACGGCGAACGCCGCATCCACAACCGTGCCGGCGTCCAGGCGAATGCCCATCTCGGCGGGCGTCAGCGCGTAGCGCGCCGTGCCGTCGTAGAGGAACACGGTCTGCGGCCGGGCCAGGCGCGGCTGCAGGGCAGCCAGTGCTTCCGTGCGCGTCAGGCCGCCGAGCTTGACGCCCAACGCGCTGACGCCCGCGAAGACCCGGTCGCCGTGCGAGACCTCATAACCCGCCACGCTCCACACGCCGAAGGCGACGAGCAGCAGTGCGGCCAGCACGATCCAGCGGATCCAGCGCAGAGTTTTCGTAAGCAACTCCCTTCAAACAGAAAAACCCGGCAGAGGTTGTGCGCTGTCAGGTTCAGTGAACTTTAGGATACCAAAGAAAAAAGTGCGCCGCAAATCAGCAATTCTCAATTTGGCTTTGTACGGGTACTTTCCAATGCCGCTTGCGATGCGCTGGCTCTCAGGCGCTTGTCACGCAAGCTGGCCCGCCGAAAAAGTGGCGCTGCCCTCCCCCCGACCCCCTCCCAACTTCGTTGGG
>JACRMK010000010.1:23427-63043 GCA_016235055.1 Chloroflexota bacterium
CTCCCCGTTAGCTTTTCCCCTTCTCCCCCGCGCGCGCGGGAGAGAAGGGGCAGGGGATGAGGGGGCATATTGGCAGCCGATTCCAAAATGAGAATTGCTGGCCGCAAATCGCCCTTCGCGATTGTGCTATAATGTCGAGTATACCCCCTACCGACACGTTCGTCTTCTAATCGTACTTGTTTACTGGGTAGTTGTCATGAGTGCGTAACAGCAGTACTCAGCATGGGCGTTGATCGATTGGTTGACCCGCTCAACCGCCTCGGATGACGCCACAGGCAGACTCGCTCACATACATCAACCCCACCCCCGACCCCTCCCCGCTTCGCGGGGAGGGGCAAAAAACAAAGGGGAGGTGCGCGGCGGCTGCGCCGCCACGCCAATCCCCAAGAACGATTCCCCCTTCTCCCCCGCGTTGCGGGGGAGAAGGGGCCAGGGGATGAGGGGGCGAAGCACTGCAGGTAAGCTCTTAATTGAGAGTCCAATACGGACCGTGCCAGAAACATCGTGCATGCGGCTATCGCGTGGTTGTCTTGGCCAGACATGCAATGAGTACCCGTCCGCAGACGTGGTAAACAATTACTTCTAGTCGTTAGGCCGTGTTATTTTGTTTTGCCGGGTTGCCGATTGCGTATGACAGATTTCGTCCACCTGCATTGTCATTCAGAATACTCGCTGCTGGACGGCTTGTGCCGTCTCAAGCCGCTCGCCAGGCACGTCAAAGCGCTGGGCATGCCCGCCGTGGCGCTGACCGACCATGGCGTGATGTTTGGCGCGTTCGAGTTCTACAAGACGGCCCAGGATGCCGGCATCAAGCCGATCGTCGGCTGCGAGCTGTACATCGCGCGGCGCGACATGCACGACCGCGACCCCGAGGCCGACAAGAAGTCGCATCACCTCGTCGTGCTGGCTGAAAACGAGACCGGCTGGCGCAACCTGCTCAAGATCGCCAGCGCGGCGCAGTTGGAGGGCTTCTACTACAAGCCGCGCGTGGACCACGCCTACCTGGCCGAGCATGCCGAAGGGCTGATCGCGCTGTCGGCCTGCATGTCCGGCGAGGTGATTCGCTCCATCGAGGCCGGGCAGGCGAGCGAGTCGCGCAAGCTGGCCGCCTGGCATAAAGAGGTCTTCGGGCCGGGCCGCTACTACCTGGAACTCCAGCACCGCGAAGGCATCCCGGCCATACAGGAGATCAACCAGGAGTTGATCCAGATCGGCCGCGAGCTCGATGTCCCGCTCGTCGCCACCAACGACGTGCACTACATCAAGCGCGCGGATGCCGCGACGCAGGAACTGCTGCTGGCGATCCAGACCGGCGCGCTCATGAGCGACACGAAGCGCATGCGCATGGAAGGGCAGGATTACTACGTGCGCACGCCGGACGAGATGGCGGCGCTGTTCAGCGGCGTGCCGGACGCGCTGAGCAACACAATGGCCATCGCCGAGCGCTGCAACCTGAAGCTCGACAACAAAGACTATCATCTGCCCGAGTTCAGCGTGCCCGACGGCTTCACGATCGAGAGCTACCTGCGGCATATCGCCGAGGCCGGCTTCGCCCGCCGCTTCCCCAATCCGTCGCCCGAACTGCGCGAGCGTCTGGAAATGGAACTGCGCGTCATCCACCAGATGCAGTTCGACAAGTATTTCCTGATCGTGTGGGACCTCGTGCGCCACGCGCAGGAAAGCGATATCTGGTACAACATCCGCGGCTCGGCGGCCGGCAGCATGGTCGCGTACTGCCTGGGCATCACCGCGCTCGATCCGGTGCGCCACAACCTGATCTTCGAGCGCTTCCTGAACCCCGGGCGTGTGACGATGCCCGACATCGACATGGACTTCCCCGATGACCGGCGCAGCGAGATGATCGAGTACGCAGTGCGCAAGTACGGCTCCGATCGCGTCGCGCAGATCATCACGTTCGGGACGCTGGGCGCCAAGGCGGCGATCCGCGACGTGGCGCGTGCCACCGGCGTCGAGTTGAGCGAAGCCGACCGCATCGCGCGCCTGGTGCCGTCCGGGCCCAAGATCCACCTGGCCGAGCAGTTGCAGGAAGGCGAGTTGGCCGCGCTGTATCAGAACGACGAGACGGTCAAAGCGCTGATTGACAAGGCGTTGAGCCTCGAAGGCATCTCGCGCCACGCCTCGACGCACGCGGCCGGCGTCGTGATCACCGACAAGCCGATCGTCGAGTACGTGCCTTTGCACCGGCCGACCAAGCAGAGCAGCGACGAAGGGCTTGGCATGGTGACCCAGTTCCAGATGAACGATCTGGAAGATCTGGGCCTGCTCAAGATGGACTTCCTCGGCCTGGCGACGCTGACCATCATGCGCCGCGCCGTGGACCTGATCGAGCAGACGCGCGGCGTGCGCGTCGATATCAGCCAGGTGCCGCTCGACGACCCGGCGATCTTCAGCCTGCTCTCCTCCGGCAACGTCGAAGGCGTATTCCAGGTGGAAAGCGCCGGCATGCGCAAAGTGCTGACCGGCCTGAAGCCGACGACCTTCGAGGACGTGTCGGCGACGATTGCGCTCTACCGCCCCGGCCCGATGCAGTTCATCGACTCGTTCATCGCGCGCAAGCACGGCCTGGCGCCGATCACCTACCGTCACCCCGACCTGGAACCGATCATGTGCGACACCTACGGCGCGCTGATCTATCAGGAACAGGTCATCCAGATCATGCGCGACCTCGCCGGCTACTCGGCGGGCGATGCCGATCTCGTGCGCCGTGCCGTTGGCAAGAAGAAGGAAGAAGAGCTCAAGAAGCACCGCGCCGGGTTCGTGAGCGGCGCGCAGCAGACCCGCCAGATCCCGGCGGAAATCGCCGAGCAGATTTGGGCCGACATCGAGTATTTCGCCAACTACGGCTTCAACAAGGCGCACAGCGCGGACTATGCGCTGGTGACGTGCCAGACGGCGTGGCTGAAGGCGCATGACCCGGTCGAGTACATGACCGCCCTGCTGAGCGTGGTGCGCGGCGACACCGAAAAGATCGTCGCGTATATCGCCGAGTGTGCGCGCCTGAAGATCGATGTGCAGCCGCCGAGCCTGAACGAGTCCGAGTTGGACTTCGGCATCGTATTCATGGACGGCAAGCCGTCGGGCATCCGCTTCGCGCTGGGCGCGGTCAAGAACGTGGGCGACGGCGTTGTGAACCTGATCGTGAACGAGCGGCGCGCGAACGGCCCGTTCAGGTCGATCGGCGACTTCGGTGAGCGGGTCGATCTGCGGCAGGTGAACAAGCGCGCGCTGGAATGCCTGGTCAAGGCCGGCGTGTTCGATGCCTTCGCGCGGCGCGAGCAGATGCTGGGCGTGGTCGACCGCATGGTCGAGTCGTCGCAGCGCAAGCATCACGCCGAGTCGATCGGGCAGCTCGACCTGTTCGGCGGGCAACTGGCAAACTCGTCGCTTTCGTTCGGCACGCTGCCCGATGTGCCGCCGCTGCCGCTCAAGGATGTGCTGAACTGGGAGAAGGAGTTGCTCGGCGTCTACGTGTCCGAGCACCCACTCAAGCGGATCATGCCGTACGTGGAGCGCAACGCCACGGCCACCGTCGGCCAGATCGACATGACACTCAACGGGCAGATGATCATCATCGCCGGGTTGGTCGCCTCGGCGCGCACGATCACCACCAAGAAGGGCGATCTGATGGCGTTCGTGCAACTGGAGGATTTGCAGGGTTCGATCGAGGTGACGGTCTTCCCCCGGCTGTACGCCAAAACGAAAGAGCTCTGGCAACCGGACACCGCTCTGGTGCTGCGCGCCAAGGTGGAGGAGCGCGACGGCAAGATGAAGCTGTTGGCCGAGTCGGCCGACCTGCTGCCACAGGAACCGAGCGCGCCGGAGGCGGCCGCGCAGGTCGCAGAGGTGACCGCGGAACTGGCCGCCGCGCCGGTACTGGTCGCGAACGGCAACGGGCACGCCAGGCAGAAGCGCATCGTGCACTATCACCTGTTCGTGACGATTCCGCGCAGCGGAGACCACGCGCAGGATATCGACAAGGTGCGCCAGGCGTATGACCTGCTGATCGCCACGCCGGGCGACGATCGCTTCAGCCTGTCCACGGCCAGCCAGTCCGGGACGGTACTGCTCGACTTCCCGAACGTGACGACCAAACACTCGGTGCAGCTGCAGCAGAAGCTGGTGCAACTGCTGGGCGCCGGTACTGTCAGCGTCAAATCGTTTGAAGTCAGTGCGTAACTTGCAGGCGGCAGAGGGGTTTCATTTTATGCGGCGTCGCTGGCATCGATCTCTACCCTGATCCTCGCCATCCCGGTCGCGTTGATTCTCTACGCGATGGGCATGGCGCTGGTCGAGCAGCTTGTGCTCAGTTTGGCCGTGTCTGTGATGATGGGTATACCGACAAACTGTCGGGACTCAATCGATCGTCATGCCGGCATGTAGTTAGCCGGCATCCACCGTCGCTATAATCAGCGTCACCTTTTTGAGTGGATTCCGGCCAACAACCTGCCGGAATGACGGTCTGGCTGGCCGTGCGATCTCGACACTTTTGCGGTATACGGTGATGATTGTGGCGGTGCATCACGGCAATATCCGCCGTCTGCTGGCCGCATAGCGACGCTGGGAGTTAATTCAGACCGACAGAATCGCAGCGCGCGCCTTCGCTGCAACCGGGGTGGCGCCGGCTATGCCGCCCGCACAGGCTTGCTATGACCATCGACAGTTTGCTTCCGCTCATCGTCAGCGCGCTGGCCGGCTATCTGCTGGGGGCCATCCCGTCGGGCTACATCGCCGTGCGGATCGCGACCGGCCAGGACGTGCGCACGGTCGGCAGTGGCCGTACGGGCGGCACCAACGTATACCGCGCCGCCGGGCGCTGGCCGTTCATCGCCACCATTGCCGGCGACATCGCGAAGGGCGCGCTGTCCGTCCTGCTGGCGCGCCTGCTTTTCGGCGGGCGCAGCGACCCGCTGCTGGGCGCCACGCTCGGCGAGATTGCGCCGCTGGTCGCCGGCTTTGCCGCGCTGCTGGGCAACAACTGGTCGATCTATCTACGCGGCCGCGGCGGCGCGGGGGTGATGACGCTGAGCGGCACGATGCTCGTCCTGGCGCCGATCCCGCTGCTCATCTACGCGCCATTCCCCGCACTGCTGGTGCGCCTGACGCGCATCGCGTCGATCGGCTCGCTGGTGGCTGCCGGGCTCGCGCCGTTCTACTTCGGTGCGCTGGTCTACTTCGGATTGCTGCCGGGCAGCCTGTTCGTCTATGTGCTGGCGAGCGCCATGCTGTTGATCGTGGTGCACGCTCCCAACATCGAGCGGCTCCGGCAGGGCAAAGAGCGCAAATTCGGCGACTCGGCCCAGCCGAAGTAACGCGCCCCAACCCTATGCAGGAACACGTTTGTATTATTGGTACCGGCTCGTGGGGCACGACACTCGCGATCGTGTTTGCGCGCGCCGGGCAGAACGTCAGCCTGTGGGCGCGCTCGCGCGACGAGTCCGATGCGCTGAACACGCGCCGCGAGAACCTCGACTTCTTGCCGGGCATTGCCTTCCCGCTCACCGTGCACGTGACGCACGACCTGGCCGAGGCGGTGCGCGGCGCGCGCATCTGCCTGGCGGTCGTGCCCTCGCAGACCTTCCGCGATAATATCCGCCAGGCGCGCCCGTATCTGGGCTCCGATCAGATAATCGTCAGCGCCGCCAAGGGCATCGAGCTCGGCACGCTCCAGCGCATGAGCGAAATCCTGCGTGCGGAACTGCCCCACATCGACCCGGCGCATTTCGTCGCGCTGTCCGGCCCGAACCTGGCGCGCGAAATCGCCGCCGGCCTGCCGGCGTCGACTGTGGCTGCCTCGCCGGACGAGAACGCGGCGCGTGAGGTGCAGCAACGCTTGAACTCCCCGCTCTTCCGCATTTACACGCACAACGACGTGACCGGCGTGGAACTGGCGGGCGCGCTGAAGAACGTCTACGCCATCGCGGCCGGCGCTGCCGATGCGCTCAACGTCGGCGAGAACGCCAAGGCGACTCTGCTCACGCGGGCGCTGGCCGAAATGACGCGGCTCGGCGCGGCGCTGGGCGCCAACCCGCTCACCTTCGCGGGGCTGGCCGGCATCGGCGACCTGATGTGCACCTGCCACAGCCCGCACAGCCGCAACCACACGCTCGGCGAGCGGCTGGCGCGCGGCGAGAAGCTGGCCGAGATCCAGTCCGGCACGCACATGGTTGCCGAGGGCGTGACGACGGCGCGGGCGGCGCGCGCGCTGGCCGCGGCGCACGGCATCGAAATGCCGCTGGTCGAGCAGGTGCACGCCGTGTTGTTCGCGGACAAGTCGCCCCGGCAGGCTATCGGCGATCTGATGGGACGCGGCGCGAAGACGGAGTTCTGGGGGATCGGTTAGCGGGTATTCGCGACGTCCAAACAGATCGCGCCCCTTCAAGCATTCAGTGCTTGAAGGGGCGCGCGCGTTTGCACCGCCGGCAGACCGTCTACGAGAACACAGCCGCTGCCATCTTGTTGATCGCCTGTATGCCGCGCACTTCGGTGTCATACAGCGGGACGATGGCGCGCACCTGACCGTCAAACTTCTGCCAGACGGTCTGCATGTGCTCTTCCTGCATCGCCACGCGGTTTTGCACGAATGCGGCGGAATTCGGGTTGAGCGACGCCTTGTCAATCAGCATGTTCACGATCACGCCGCCGACCGGGATGCCGAACTCGTGGAACCAGTTGATGAAGCGCGTGATGACCGCGATCGGCAGCGCTTCGGGCAGCGTCACGAAGAAGAACGCCGTTTGCTTGTTGTCGGTCAGCAGTTCGCGGGCATGACTCATGCGGTCGCGGAACGACAGCAGGTAATCCATCAGCGGGTCGGCTTCCTTCTTCTTCGTAAACGACAGCAGTTCGCGCAACGAGCGCGCCTCTTCGCGTGACTTCAACATCTTGTTGACCCACATGGCGTATACCTTGCTCATACCGAGCAGGCGGCGCGCGTTGGCCGTCGGCGCGGTGTCGAACACGTACACGTCGTATTCGTTATTGAACATCAGGTCCACCATATTCTCGAACATGGCAGACTCCTCGAACGCGGGGTTCATCGTCGCCGACTCGACGAACTCATCGGCCTTGGTGCTGATATCGGCGAATTTCAGGAACCACTGGATCTTGTTGCGAATTTCCACCTTCGAGCGCTCGATCGTCTCTTTGGTGTCGATCTCGTACGCCCACAGGTTCGCTTGCCCCTCGACGGCGGTCGGCTTGCCGAAGACGTTCTGCGCGAGCAGGCCCGACAGCGAGTGCACGGGGTTGGTCGACGCGAGCATCGTGCGGCGGCCCTGTTGGGCAAACCAGTAGGCCGTGACGGCGGCCATGACGGTTTTGCCCACGCCCCCTTTGCCGCCAAAAAACACAAACTTCAGGCTGGGATGCTCGGTTACATACTGGGACATCGATTTTTCAATGCCGGGCATAGTCACTCCGTTCGCGGGGCGCATGCCGCCGGCCCCGCTGGCCGTCAGAAATCGCCGTACATGATGCGCGCCAGTTTCTCGATCATCGCCAGGCCGGTGACGTCGCGCTCCATCTCCGGCACATAGCCCCGCACGTCATTGCCGAACTTCTCGCGGATATCGACCAGGTACTTCTGCTGCATCGTGATACGGTGCTTCAGGTAGTCGGGGATGTTCTGCTCGGCCAACCCCTCCGGCAGCATGCGGTTGACCACATAGCCGGAGAGCGGGACATCGAATTTCGCGAACAACTCGGCGGCTTTTTGGGTGTCCAGGATGATCAATTCCTCGGGCACGAGCACGAAGAAGAACGCGGTCTTGAGCTTGTCGGTCAGAATACGCGACGAGGCGTTGATCCGCTCCTTGATGTACGTCAGCTCGTTCAGGATCTGGTCCTGCTCGGTGACTTTCTGGCGTTTGACGCGCGAGACCATCTCCTCGTACTCGCGCATCTCTTCGCGCAGCTTGGTAATCTTGTTGATCCACTCGTCGTACACCTTCGCCATGCTCAAGTAGTAGAGCGCGTGGCCGAGCGGGACGAGGTCGTAGATATAGTAATCGTAGTCGCCCTTGACGACGATATCCACCACCGCGTCGAAGATCGCCGATTCCTCCATGGCCGGCTCGGCGGACGCGGCCTGGATGTAGTTCTCGATCTCCTCGGGCACCTGGTCAAAGCCGTACATGTCCAGGATCTTCTTGCGGATCTCGCCCTGGTATTCCTTGATGTGCTGGTCGGCGTCGATCTCCTGCGCCCATAGATTCTCCATGATGGGCACGGGGCCTTTGCCGAAGATGTCCTTCTGGAAGATGTCTGACAGGGAAGCCTGAGGGTCGACGGAGAAGACGAGCACTTTGAAGCCGCGCTTGGCGAGCCAGTACGCCGTCGCCGCGGAGAACGTGGTCTTGCCCAACCCGCCCTTGCCGCCGAACATAATATAGCGCCGGTCGGGGTTCTGCTCGAAGACGTCTTTGAGGGCCATAGAGACTCCGGTAGCCGGCCGTTCATCGCCAACGCGGCGGACGGCCGGGCGCTGACACGGCTTTAGAACATGGCGTCGGACAGGTCTTTTTCGCGCAACATGCGCCGCTTCCAGGTGGCAATCTGCGGCACGACATACGGCAGCAGCCGCAGCGAGTAATACGGCGGCAGGATCGGCACGCCGATCAGGTCGCCCATGGTGATGAGGATGAACAGGTGCTCCATGCTCGCGCGCGTGCGCAGCGCGGCGCGGCTCATGTCGTGCGAGGCCATGCCGTACATGACCTCGCGCAGGCTCTGCAAAAAGCCGCCGCGCTTGGGCTCGGATTCGTTGGACTCAGGCATGACGATCCTCCTCGGATCTTAGTTGGCTCAGACCACGTGCAGGTCAAATTCCTCGGCGTCGGTGGGCATGCGTTCGCGCAGCACGCGCCGTTTCCACCCGGCGATATTGGGCACCGCATAGGGCAGGATGCGCAGCGCGTAATACGGCGGCAGGATCGGCACGCCGATCAGGTCGCCCAGCGTGATCAGCATGAACAACGTCTCGAGCGCGCCGCGCTCCTCGAGCGCGGTGTGCGCGAATTCATAGCCGATCAGCCCGTACAGGAACTCGCGGACTTGCGCCAGCCGCTCGTTCGTCGCTCGCGCGACCGTATGCAGCGCGTCTCTCATGCGGTTCCACCCTCCGTGGCCCCATTATACATGCCGCTGGCAGAGGTGTCAACGAAAATGCGCGTTGACGGACGGCGCGCGCCTGTGCTACAATCCCGCCAACGTCGGAACGGATCGGAGGCGTCATGCCGGACTGGTTGACTTTCGCGCTGGGTGCCATCGCCTTGAGTTGGGTGGCCTGCTTCGCGGCGGGTTCCGTGTGGAACCTCAAACGCGGCAACGACGCGCTGCGCTGGCTGCGCGGCGCATTGCCGGCGCTCGGCAGCCGCACCACGATGCAGTGGCTCGGCACCAGCATCGTGAAGCTGACGATCGCTCAGGCCAAAGAGCCGTTCCGCGACATCGAGATCCTTGTGGCGATGGAACCGCGCGACGTGCCGCTGCTGTGGGTCTACGGCCACATGCACGGCCGGCGCGACACGCTGATCTTCCGCGGCAACCTGCGCCGGCCGCCGACGGTCGAAGTCGAGGCGATCAACCCCGCGCTCTGGACCGGGCGCGAGGGGTTGGGCGAGGTCGACCTGCAGGCCTGGTCGCCGGTGGCGATCGCCGCAGGCGAAAGCGCGGCCACACCGCCGTCGTACGTGACCGTGGCCCACGGGGATAGCGGCCCCGACCAACTGCGCGCCTGGTTCGCGCGCTCGACCCAACTCGTGCCGGGGCTGGCGCGCCTGTCGGTGCGCCGCTCGGCGACGTACCAGTTCCAGTGGCACAGCACGCTGCCGAAGCTCGCGGCCGTCTCCGCCGACGACCTCGTCGGCCTGGTGCGGCAGATCGGCCAACAGGCCGGCGCCTGAAACGGCTTTCAACCAAATCCAACACAAAGGCGCAAAGACACCAAGCACAACCGAATGTTTTCTTTGTGCCTTTGCGACTTTGTGTTGAAATACTATGCGCCGTATGTCGCGCGCGAACAACGAAATCGGCTCACCCGTTTCTCCGGGTGAGCCGATTTTTCGTCCGTCGCCGTGCTAGCGCCCGGCGGTGCTCGATGCCCGCGCCGGTGCTGCCGAGGCGCCGCGCTTCAGATTCTGATACGCTTTCCAGCCGTCCCAGGCAATGATCGCGGCGCAGACGAACAACAGCGCCGCCACGCCCACCATGATGACCCCGCCGAACAGCGCGAAGCCGTCCGTCTGCAGTTGCCCTTTGGGGAACAACACGGTGCTCCACATGTTGTAGGCAGTGACCAGCGTCGAGGCCATGGTCGTCACATACATGAAGACCATCGGAATGCCCGCAAACGCCGCATTGCGCTTGGTCGAAACCAGCCAGATCGTGACGATCAGCAGACTCAGCGCCGCCATCAACTGGTTCGACGCGCCGAACAACTGCCACAGATAGACCCAGGTACCGCTGAGGACCAGCAAGAGCGTGCAGAGCATGCTGATGACCGTGGCCACGTGCACGTTGCGCAAGACGGGCGCGGCATCGCCCAGCCACTCGGCCAGCGTCACGCGCATGACGCGGAAGAGCAGTTGCACGACCGTCAGTACGATAATCACGAAGGTGGCGAATCCGATCGCCTGCCCGAAGGCCGAGTCGAGGCCAAAGACGCTCAGGAACTTACCGATGCCTTGCGCGAAACGCGCGCCGCCGGCGCCTGTGCCCGCCACCGACACCGCCATCAGCGATACCAACGCCAGCGCGTTCTCGCTCAACATGCCGCCGCCGCCCACCGGCAGCGCGTCGGTCTCATACTCCAGTTGGCGCGAGGTGCCGACCGATCCGATCAGCGCGTGCCAGCCGGAGATCGCGCCGCACGCGATCGTCACGAACAGCATCGGCCACAACGGCTGGATCATGCCGCCCTGACCCGGATCGAAGCTCGTGAACGCGCCCAGGGTGAACGCCGAGACCTGGGGACTGAGCGCGCCGATGTTCAGCAGATTGCCCAAACCGGATAACGCCGCGCCCAGCCACGACCCGACGATGGCCAGCGCTGTCACCCAGAAGCCGATGTAGTTGACCGGCTGGGTGTAGCGCCAGATCGGCAGGATCGCGCCGAGATACGAGAACAGGAACACGAACAATACCCAGAACAGGAGGCTGGGAGTAATGAACGCCGTCGCCTGCACGGCGATGCCCGAGCCGCCCGCTGCGCCCGTGATGGCGTTCGGGGTCGGATCGTAGAACTTCAACAATTCCTTGGGGCCCGTCGCGTTTGGAATCGCCTTGCCCTGCCAGTCGGTCAACGGGCCATACGGGCCGGTCACGGCCTCGTTGACGGCCTTGTTGAAGCCCGCCATGGCGCCCCAGACCGGGCCGGCATCCTTCAGTGCGGGAGCCGCCGCCGCATTGGCCGGCGGGTTATAGACATTTCCAAATGGACCGGCCAGGATGACCACCAGCGTCAAGCCCACGGCGATCACCGTGACCATGATCAGGTCCATCTTCATCCGGTAGAGCATCTGCCCGGTCAGCAGGCCGAAGACCATCAGGCCAAGCACCGCCAGCCCGGTCGTTGGGTTGGCGTTGATCGTCGCGGCCATGATGCCGACGAACGCGCCGGCGACCAGCAGCAGATAGAAGAAGATGAACACGAAGAGGATCTGGCGGGTGCGCGGCGCAATCAGCTTGTGGGCGATCGCCGAGAGGGAATTGCCATCGTTGCGCACGGAGAGCATGATGGCGCTATAGTCGCTCACCCAGCCGATAAACGTCACGCCGAGCGCCAGCCACAGAATGGCAGGCAGCCAGCCCCACAGCAGCGCGGCGGTGATGACGCCGACAATCGGCCCGGCCGCCGCTACGGACTTGAAATGATAGCCGTAGAGGACGTTCTTGCTGGTGGGCATAAAATCGACGCCATCATTGTACATCTTGGCGGGCGTCGCGCGCTTGGCATCAGCCTGTATCACATCGCGATCGATGCGCTTGGCGTAGAAGTTGTACGCCAGGTAGATCGTCAGAATGCCGATCACGACGACATACAGCGTATTCATAGTCTGTCTCCTCCGGGTTCGGGCCGGCATGCAAGTTAGTTGGGCTTCGACAACTCAGCGATGGAGCAGTTGACTCGACTATGCACGTGCGCAGGATTTCAGGGCATGTTAAGTGGGGCGGCGATCACCTCCTTGCCATATGGCCGGATGAACGGCTACGGCCCGACGGGTTCCCGCTCGGCGATACGCCGGGCGATGGCGGCTTCCGCGGCCGGCGCATCCCGGAAGGCGAAGATCTCGCGCACGCCGACGATGATCGATGGGTAACGGCGCAGACCCCAGCGCAGCGATTTCCAGACCCCTTCGATGGAGGCGGCGTCGATTACGGTGATGGCAATCTGCGCGCCGAAACGCTCAACCAAATGCGTGATCCACTGCGACACGAGCGCGTACTCTCGCATCAGATCGGCGGGCATAGCCGATTGCAACTGCTCGGCATGGATGCGTTCGCCGATACCCTGCTCTTTGAACACGATCTCGCAGTGCGTACAGTGGTAGTAACCGGTAGGGGCGTAGGCAACCACTTCGATAGGGAGCGGCGGCTTCATTCCTTCCTTTTCTGACCTTCAGGTGCTTGGATTCTAGCACTGGTATCCGCTGAAAGTCAAGCGAATTTCGAGCCTCGAGCCGGACGGCGGGACGCGACCGGCGTGCGTTCGGATCGGCTTTTCGCGCTATGCAAGGCGCGCGGACAAAAAAGGCCGGAGCCCGCTGTGTACACAGCGGGCTCCGGCCGGTTGTCTGTTGAGTGCTGCTCGCGGCCTGAGCGCCACTCGACAGCCCGTATTTAGATGTTGGTGCGGCGGCGCATCACAAACGACGCGCCCAGCGCGGCCAGTCCGCCAATCAGCGCGACCAGCGCCGGCGACGCATCCGGCACGACCGGCGAATCCGAGCCGGACTTCGGCAGCGTGGCCGGGGCGGCGGCCTTCTCCACTTCGACCTTCAGGAACTTCGCGATCGTCGAGACGTCGGCGTCGGTGACCCACTCGGCGCGGAAGGTCGGCATGTTGGCGCGCGGCGTCCGCACCTGCTTCAGGACTTCGGCTTCGCTGATCGTCTTGCGACCCTGGCCGGTGACAAGCGTCGCGATGCGCTCGGCGTTCTCGCCGTGACAGGCCGAGCAGCGCTTCTGGTTGAACAGCGTCTTGCCCGGGTCCTCGCCCGCCTTCGGCTGGTACGGCGTGAAGGTGAACTGCACGGCCGGCAGCGACTTGAAGTAGTCGAACATGTCCTTCAATTGCTGGTCGGTGACCTGCGTCGTGCTGAACGCGGGCATTTGATTGCGCGGCGTCCGCACCTGTTTGATGATGTCGTCCGCTGTCTTCTCGTAGGCCGCCAGCGCGCGCGCGACCTTGCCTTCCGCGTTCGCGCCGTGGCAACTCTTGCAGCCCTTGGCGTCCCACGCCGCTTTGCCAGCTGCGGCGTCAAGCGACGGATTGGCCTGCGCCACACCGGTGGGCGCCGATGCCAGCCACAAGCTAAGTCCCAGCAGGGCAATGCCGACAATTCGCAACAGATTCTTGGTGCTCAAGTCTTCCTCCTCTAGCGTGTGTGAGATAGATGGGATGGTCTGCACATCTGCCGCGCGGCGGCCGCTTGCATACCGCACGGCAGCGGAATAAAGCTACTGGACCACGACGACGCCATGCATTTCGTCGTGCGGCGTGCACATGTATTTGAACGTGCCGCGCTGCGTGAACACGAAACTGAACGTCTTACCCTGGATAATGAGCGGCGAATCGAGCAGGAGCGGCTTGTCCTCCGACGTGATGGTGTGGTCTTCAATGTCCTTGTTGAGCCAGACGACCCGAGTGCCAACCGGCACGGTGATGGTCGCCGGGATGAATTCATAGTTGTCAATGGTCACCGTGACCACGCTCGGCGCTGGAATCGCCGTCGGCGCAACGGTCGGCTGCGCAACCGGCGCGGCCGTCGGCTGCGGGACCGCGGTGGGCGTCGGCAGCAACTTGGTGATCTCGCTCTCGCCCTTCGGCAGCACGCGCAGATAAGCGATGACCTGCCAGATCTCGTTGTCCTTCAGCGTGCCCTTCCAGCCCGGCATACCGGTATGCGGCGAGCCGTTCTCGGTGATCCAGAACAGCGTGCCGTCGCTGCGCGCCTGCGCCCTGGCCGATGTCAGGTCCGACGCGCGCGGGTAGATGTGCATGCCGATTGGCGTCTGGCCCTTGCCGTCCCCGCCGTGGCAGAGCACGCAGCGCGCGGTGAACGCGCGGCGGCCGGCCGCCAGCGTGTCAGCGTTGGATGGCAGCGGGTTGGCGCGCGCGGCGACATCGCCCGGGATGATGAACTGCCGGCCGGTGTCGGCCATCATCAGCACCAAGTCTGACGGTGTATCGAGCGCGGTGCGCGCGCTCAACAGGAAATACGCGAGCGACGCGGCGATGGCGCTGACCGCGAGCAGCAGCGCGATCGACAGGAGCATGATCATCAGGCGCGACGAGCGCAGTTTGCCCAGGCTGACGGCCAGGGCGCGGTTCTTCTGGTGCAGGTCGCGCATCGCCGCGTTGTTCGATTCGTCGAGCCGCCGGCTGAGCGTGCGCACGAGCTCGTAGTCCACCTGCGGGTAGCGCTTCAGCAGCGCGGCGAACGTGTCGAGCGGCACGTCCTGCGCCTCAAGCGCCGTCACGGCGCGCACGCTGGCGGTGCGCTTGCGGTCCGCCTGCAGCAGGCTCATCTCGCCGACAAAATCGCCGGCTTCGCTGGCGCCCAGCACGCGCTCGTCTTCGGTGCCGAGCGCTTTGACCGTTTCAGCGCGACCGGACAGTATGACAAAGAACGAATCGCCGCGCTCGCCTTCCTTGAACAACAGTGCGCCGGCGGCGAACTGGCGCTTCTGG
The DNA here is from genome assembly GCA_016235055.1 of Chloroflexota bacterium. Taxonomy (NCBI): domain Bacteria; kingdom Bacillati; phylum Chloroflexota; species Chloroflexota bacterium. The sequence goes on from JACRMK010000010.1 coordinate 38,360, forward strand.
CTGGCCGCTTCGAGTGCGGCCAGTTCCTCAGCCGGCAGCGATGCCAGGATCGGAGCTTGTTTGATGAGCAGGTCTTTCATAGCCTCACGAGATTCGGCCCACGGCCGGCGAGCGGGCTGCCTGAGACACAGCCCCTCCAGCCGCAACGTTGCCGAGCAATGAATCGCCGGGCGCATTGGAGCGCCCCGGATAATATAGTAAAATCTACGGCGTGAACCCGGCTCCGACTGAAGTCCAACTGATGCAGCGCGTGGTGGGCGGCGATGCCGACGCGCTGCTGATGCTGTACGAGCAGTACGGCCGCATCGTCTACTCGGTCGCCATGTACGTCCTGCAAGATCCGCAGCACGCCGAGGAAGTGACCCAGGACGTGTTCATGACGGTCTGGCAGAAGGCCAGGATGTTCGACCTGAAGCGCGGCACCGCCAAATCATGGCTCACGCAGATCGCCCGCAATCTGGCGATCGACCATCTGCGCCGCCAGCGCCGCCGCGGCCAGGAAAGCCACCCACTGGAACTGGCGGAGATGCTGCCGGCTCCCGGCACAATTCGCAACGACGACCAGCACGAGCTATTCGGCCATCTGCAGAAGCTGCCCACAGAACAACGGCAGGCGATAGAAATGGCCTATTATCAAGGATACACGCACCAGGAAATCGCCGAGCGGCTCAAGTTGCCGTTGGGCACCGTCAAAAGCCGCATCCTGCTCGGCTTGCGCAAGCTGCAGGGCTTGCTCAAATAGACGGCCCTTGCCAGTTAATACGTCCAAACGGTTTCAGTAGATTTAGAAAGCTGATAATCTTTTTGACCGGCTGGGACGTATTATCTAATGGCAAGGAAGGTAGTGCATATGTTAACTCACGACGAGATTCTCGAGCTTATTCCTCTGACGGCGCTGGATGCCGTTTCGGAGGTTGAGGCGCAGGAAGTAAAGGAGCATTGCGCCGGCTGCCCGACCTGTGGTTCAATCCTGTCCGATTACGGCTATGTGGCATTGGGATTGTCTGAAGGTGTTCCGCAGCGCGAACCGCCCGCGCGGCTGGCGTCTGCCTTGCGTGCACGCGTGGCTCCCGCACAGTCAAGGCGTTTCGCTTGGGCATCGTTGTTCCGGCTGCCAGCCGGTTTTTCGCCGGGCATGGCCGTGGCCGCGGTTGTATTCGTATTGCTGGCCGGGCTGGGCATCTGGCGCTTCACGGCGCCGCCCGCCGATACTGACGCGATCGAGGTGGCCCGCCTGCAGCGCTCCACCGAAGCAGTGAAAGCGAGCATCAAGGGCACCGATCGCGCGCCGAGTTCCACCGGGCAGGTACTGGCCGACCCGCAGGCGACCGTCGGCTATCTGGTCGTCAGCCAGTTGAACGTCTTGCCCGCCGAGCAGGTGTATCAGGTCTGGCTGATTCGCAGCGGCCAGCGCGACAGCGGCGGCACCTTCACGGTCGATGCGCAGGGTAGTGCGCGCGTGCGCCTGCAGGGCACGGTGGCGTTCGCCAGCTACAGCGATGTGGGCGTGACGGTCGAGCCGAAGGGCGGCAGCCCGGGGCCGACCTCCGCGAAGGTCATCGGCGGGTCGTTCATACCGCCCGGTCGCTGACGCGGCGTGCACAAACTAAACACAAAGACACCAAGGCACAAAGGAGATTGTTACTGAAAACTTTGTGTCTTGGTGTCTTTGTGTTGAAATTTTTTCCGCGCCGGCGGCTACTGCACACCTGCGCGGCTGCCGCTCCACTCCGTCCGCAGGATGCCCATCAGCACCAGATCGATATGCCGGCCGTCGCCCCAGACGTGCTGGCGCAGACGGCCTTCCTCGATGAAACCGCACGCGCGGTAGGCGCGCAACCCGCGCTCGTTGGTCGCATTCACTTTCAGCCAGACCTTGTGCGCGTTGCGCAGGCGGAACGCGTAGTCGAGCAGCACGCGCACGGCGTCGCGCCCATAGCCGCGTCCCCAGTACACTTTGTCGCCGATGGCGATGCCAAGCTCGTAGACCTGCGCGGTCGTGTCCACCAGTCCGTCGGGCTGGCGCAGGCCGCACTGGCCGATGATGCGGCCATCGGCCTCGATGGCAAAGTTCGAGCCGTCGCGGCCGCCGCGCCGCGCTCCATCCTCAAACTCGGATTCGAGCCGCGCCAGCGATTGCGGCATCGGCGGGTCGCCGCCGCCGGCCAGTTCCACCTCGGTGTCGTTGTTGTAAGCCCACACGCGCGCGAGGTCTTCGCGTTCCAGCGCGCGCAGGATGACTTTTTCGCCCTTGAGCATGATGTCCCGTCGTTCCTTACGCGGCGACCCGCCGCTGCTCGATCAGCGCGCCAGCGACCCACGTGGGCGGCGGCGTGCCGTACATCTCCATCGTATCAGAGTATGTGATGTCGAGGATGCGGCCCGCGAGCGGGCCGAGCAGGTAGCGCACCGTCTACCCGCAATCGCGCGCGTCGACGCGCGCCCAATATGCTTTGTCGCCAATCGCGATGCCGGGCTCGTAGACCTGTGCAGTCGCGTCCACCAGCCCTTCGGGCTGGCGCAAGCCGCACTGGCCGATAGACGCCGCAACGCACCGACCACGCCCGAAGCCACGCGCAAAATGAAGCCGCCTTCCCACTATGCCAAACAACTTCGCCAGAAAGCCGCGTAGGTGGCGTGGTCGGCGTCCATCCGTTCTGCGCTCATGCCTGTTTCTCTTCGCGCTACTCCAGGCGCGGTGGTCCCTGCTGAATACGTCCGCGAATGGCGCTCCGCTTATCGGGTTGGTAGAGCGCATCCCACATCCCTTCGATCCACCATGTCGCACCGACTTCTGCCCAGGGGCGAACAATCGATGCTCCCATCGCATGGTCATCACCCGGCGTTTGACCTTCAATGATGATGTCGAAGGGAGTAGTGTCGGCGCGATTGACGTCGACAAACGCTTTCATTTCCTGAATGTCCTCAATGGTTGCTGGTCGCTCCTGACCATTCTCTCCTATCACGGTGGGCAACAATCCATCATAGCGCAACACGCGCCGCATTGATTTCATCCGCGGCCATGCACCCACTAACCAGATAGGAATGCGCGGCTGCTGCACGGGTGGGGGCGGGGGATGATGGTCGATATCCTTGACTCTGTAATGCTTGCCCTCATGGTTGAATGGCTGTCCGCGCCACAAACCTGTCAGGATATCTAACCCTTCATCGAGCAGTTCTGCGCGAATCTTGCGGTCGGTTACTTCGCCAAATGCCTCAAACCCACTTGGCACATACCCCAGTCCTACTGAAAGGATAATGCGTCCATTCGAAAGATTGTCGAGTGTCGCTGTCTCGCTGGCAAGTTTCCACGGTCGCATTCGTGAGACGGGTGTGAGCATCGTGCCGAGGCGAATGTGTTCTGTTCGCATGGCGGCGGCAGCTAGCGATACCCAGGCATCAATTCCCCAAACGGGTTCCCAGACAAAAAAGCCATCCCATCCTGCCGATTCCGCCTCGTGAGCAAGCTCGGCAACAGTACGGGCGTCACCGTATGGCAGGACGAAGCCATATTTCATCAAGTGCTCCTTATGGGGCGCTCATGGCAACCTTCTACAACTTCCATTCGTCAACATCGTCAAACCTTCTTCTGCTCGATCAGCGCGCCGGCGACCCACGTGGGCGGCGGCGTGCCATACATCTCCGTCGTGTCGGAGTATGTGAGGTCAAGCACGCGCCCTTGCAGCGGGCCGAGCAAATAGCGCACGGTCTGGCCGCAATCGCGCGCGTCACTCTTGGCCGTCACGCAGTGCTGGTTGTAGCCCCAGTAATCGCCCATGCCCAGGATGTCCAGCCCCTCCTGGATCGTCTTACGCGCGAGGTCGAGCCCGCCCTGCTCCGGGTATAGCGCCTTGCCCGGCGGGTCGTTGTAGCCGATGCCGTGATGGAACGGGTCGGCGGTGGAGACGACCACCGCGCCGTCCTTGACGATCTTCTGCAGCTCGTCCATGCCGGGAAAGATCATCGGCCGGCCGCCGACGAGATACGGGTAGCGCACGAATACCTCGGGCGATTTGACGCCGCGCACGTTGCACTCCTCATCGAGCAGGAACAGGAAATCGTCGAGCGAGTACTCGGCCTTCCAGTTGTCGTGACCGGGCAGCCCGGGGCCCTGGAAGCCCCAGTACTTCTCCTTCGTCACGTCCGCGCCGTTGGCGACGCGCACGCGCGCCTCCTGCAGGTCGTCGCTCAGCGCGTGCAGCACGCCGACGACCAGCACGGCCGGCGCGCCCGAGTCGAGGCAAGCTTGCGCGGTGGCGGCGATCTGGTGGCCGCACGGTTTCAGGCCGGCGTGCGGGAAGATGATCGAGCCGCCCTGCTTGAGCGTGTCGCCGAGCTTCCACTGGCGGCCGCGCGCGAGGATCGCGGCGATGCCTTTGGGGCCGAGCTCGGCGCGTTCCTTCTGTTCCAGTTCGTGCACATAGGCGCCCAGCGCCTGTCGGTTCAGCGGTTGGGTCATGGGTCGGCTCTCCTTCGGTCGTGGGGATCGGCGCGCCTGTGGCGCGGCGAGGTTATTATACGCTGGATTGCAGTCATTTTGTTCTAACCCAGCAAGGCATTGCTGCATGGTGCTCCGACCACGCGCTTTGGGATTTGGAACTTGGGCTTTGGGAGTTTCTTTACTGGTAGCAGTTCAACTCCCGCCCGTACTGCGTGCTGTAGTAGTCGATCCAGGCCGCCACGTAGCCGCGGATGCGCAGTCCCTTGGCGTTGTCCTTGTCCAGGGTGAGCGCCAAGTCGACGATGCGCTCGCGCGTGCAGACGTTCGGCGCGGAGGGCCGGTAGGCCGGGTCACCGGGCGGGTCCTGGTAGAGCGTCGGGTCGTCGGCCTGCGACACCAGCCACGCGGTCAGGTCGGCGCGGCGCGGGTCGCTGGCCGAGAGGGTGCGGTCGAGCTCGCCGACAATATAGGTTGCCACCGGCCAGTCGCGGTTCGAGACCGCGTTCTTGGCGCTAGCCACCATGTTCGCCGCCACGTCGGGCGTCGGGGTGCGCGTTGGCAGCGGGGTGGGGGTGCGCGTCGGCGTGCGGGTTGGCAGCGGAGTCGGTGTCGTGGTTGGCGTCGGCGTGCGGGTCGGCGTCGCAGATGCGGTCAGCGAGGGGAGGATGATGATCACGGCAATGGTCGGCGATGCCGTCGGGGTGCGCTTGCTGCGGTCGATCGCCTGCTGCACATCCGCGCTGATGTTGAAATTCGCCAGCTTGTCGAGCTCCCCGGCCGCCGACAGCGCGCCGTTCCAGTCTTTTGCCTCGGCACGCACCATCACATCGAGCAGCGAGCGCAGGTACTGCGCCTGCTCGTCGAGCTGTGTGCGCACTTCGCGCACGCGCAGCGGCCAGACGGCCTCCGGGTACGCGCCGACGTTCTGGAAGAAGTAGGTGCGCGCCGCGTCGGCATCGTTCATCTTAAGTCGCAGTTCGGCCGACGACCAGTTGACCTCGCCCTTGAGCCAGCGGCGGAAGTTCGTCAGCGCCGAGTCGCGCGCGGCGATCGCCTGCCGGATGGATATCTCGACCGGGGGCGTGCCGAGCCGGTTCTCCTCCGCGTACTTGCCATCCCACAACTCGTGCGGCATCTGCGGTAGCGGTGTCGCCGTCGCGGTGGATGGCACGAGTGTTGGGGTGGGCGTCGGCGCGCCGAAACCGAACGCGCTGAACGACCCGCTCATGGTGCCGATGATCGCCATCGCGAAGTAGATGATCATCAGCAGCGTCAGGATCAGGAATGCGGTCGCCGCCAGCCGGTTGCGGAGCAGGAAGACGATGCCGTCCGCCAGCTTCTGCACAAACTGGAGCGGGCGGCTAATCGGCGACGGTAATATGTCGAATAGTGACTTGCCAATCTGGCGCGCGTACTGCTGAAGTGCGAAGATTGACAGGAGAATCAGCCCAACCAGCGCGATTCGGAGCGAAAGTGGAAGCGCTCCAGCACTTTTCCACAGGTTATTAACAAATGTGGAAAGACTACCTAAAGCCCCCTCTAATTGGACGCGCACGTCTCCACTGGTTGCCCACAGCCAGTCCACCGTTGACTTTGCCTGTGGAAGGCCAAGGACGAACCAGACGAGCCCGATCATGATCAGGGCTATCGAGATAATGAGCAACCAGCGAGAGTTCTTCATGGTAGGTAGCGACTAGCAGCTAGCGACTAGCGGCTAGCGACTAGCAACTAGATTATACTCTGCCTTGCAGAGTCAGCCATGCGAACTGCCAGATCGCTAGTTGCCGCCGCCAGCGCCACGGCTGCCGGATCAGCCGGAACAGCCACTCCAGCCCGGCGCGGCGCATCCACTGCGGGGCGCGCGGTACCGCTCCGGCGATGAAGTCGAATGCCCCACCGATACCCATCATTACCGGCACGCCGAGCCGCGCGGCGTTGCGCGCAATCCAGAGGTCTTGTTGGGGCGCGCCGAAGGCGACGAACAGCGCATCGGGCCGGGTGGCTTGCACGCGCGCGATGATAGCATCCTCGTCGTCCAGCGCGGGCGATCCGGCATAACAGCCGGCGATTTGAAGTCCGGGGTTACGGGCCGCCAGGATATCGGCGGCGCGCCGGGCGATGCCCTCCGCGGCGCCGAGGAAGAACAGCCGGTATCCTTTGCGGGCGGCCAGGGCGGCGAACAGCGGCAGTCCGTCCGAGCCGGTCACGCGCTCGCGCAACCTATCGCCGCGCCGCCACGCGGCCCACAGGAGGAAGCCGCCATCGGGGACGTTCAGGTCGCTATGATCGAGCACGGCGCGGAACGTGTAATCGCGCTGCGCCAGCATGAGGAACTCGGGGTTGACCGTGCAGATCTGGTGCGGCACGCCGGCGGCGATCGCCGCGTCCATCCAGGCGAGCGTTTCCGCAAACGTTATATCGTGCACGCGCACGCCGAGGAAGGTAAGCGCGCGCGGATGGGGCAGAGCCGGCGGGTCCATGGCGCGGCCGCCTAACGCGGCATGCTGGCGCCGATCAGCCCGTTGATCGCTTCGAGCACGCGCTCGACGCCGATGCCCTCCATGCACGCCGCCTGCTCATCCGCTTTCGACGGGAGGCGGAAGCCGATGTACGCGCACGGGCAGCCGGGCGTCTCCGAGGCCACCACGACACTGTGGCCCGGCGCGGTCCACGGCCCCCACGCCTTGGGGTTCGTCGTGCCGAACAGCGCGACCACGCGCGCGCCGGCCGCGCAGGCGACGTGCATGACGCCGGAATCCGCGCCGACGAACAGGTCGCAGTTCTGCAGCACCGACGCCAACTGCAGCAGCGTCGTCTTGCCGGTCAGGTCGGTTGCGGCGGGCAGTCGCTGCCCCAGTTCGCGCCCGCCGTCGCCGGACGTGCCGACGATCAACACATGCGCGCCGCGCGTAATGAGCGCCTGTCCCAGTTGTTCCCAGCGTTCCAGCGGCCAGCGGCGCGCGGGCGAGTAACTGCCGCTGCCCGGGTGAACGGCCACGATGCGGTCGGGGATCGGGCGCAGGGCGAGCAGGCGCGGGTCGGTGGTCTGCTGCGGGTTAAGCATTGCCGGGCGCACGGCCGGAAAGAACTGGTGCGAGATCAGGTGCTCGGCGGCCGTCTGGTCGCGCGAACTGATCGGCAGATCGAGCAGGCGGTCGGTGGTCTTTGCGCCGATCGCCTCGACGACGGCGAGGCCGTGCTCGACTTCGTGCTTCGCGCCGAAGCCCGCATCGGGCACGCGGTGTGTCAGGAAGCCGCCCCGCCCGTTGTCCAGCCCCGCGCGCACCGGCGCGCCGACCGCGCCGGCCAGCAGTTGCCACTTGAGCGCGCCCCAGCGCGTGGAGAGATGGTGCAGCAACACCAGCGTGTCGTACCTGCGCGTGCGCAACTGCCGGAAGAACGACAGCGCCGACGCCACAGCGCCCGGGCCCAGCGCGTCGCCGATCTCGTCGTAGACGAACTTGTCGAAGACGATCACCTCGTCGATGAGCGTCGATCCCGACAGGATGCCCGCCGAGCCGGGCGGCACGAGGATGTCGATGCGCGCGCCGCTGAACGTCTGCCGCAGGGCGCGCAGCGCCGGCGTCGCCGTCAGCACATCGCCAATGTCCGACAGTTTAATCACGAGGATGTGTTGTGGTTGACTCATCCAAATATTCCTGGCCGCCTAAGAATCGACCCGCGAACAATGCGAATCTGCGCTAATGAGAGCCTGTCGTCCATGCCCTGTGCACGGCGGCCGAGCCGCCGTCCGCCGCATCGCGGCGGGCACAGGGTGAAGCGCGGACGAGTGGCGCTCGGCCTGTGGTGTGTACCGCGCGCGAAGGATCTCAAGCCTGCCGCTCAGATGTTTCGCGCGTGCAACGTGCATGTCGTCCGTAGTGTTGCCTTCGCGCTCAACATGACCAATGCGGTGAGGTGTTTGTAGCCCGCAACGCCGCGGCGCGAGCTGTTTTCCATTCGCGTCGATTCGCGTTATTCGCGGATAGTCGCTGTGGCCGCCTCTTCCAGCACGCTCAGCGTCGCGGCGGCGCAGCGCTCCCATGTGAAACGAGCCGCGTTGGCGCGCCCGCGCGCGATCAGCGACTGGCGCAGCGTGTCGTCGTCCAGCACGCGGTGCATCGCTGCCGCGATGGCGCGTACGTCGAGCGGGTCGACCAGCAGGGCGCCGTCGCCGGCCGCTTCCGGGCACGACGAGGTGCTGCTCGTCACGACCGGCACGCCAAGCGCCTGCGCTTCCAGGATCGGCATGCCGAAGCCCTCGTACAGGCTCGGCAGCACGTAGGCCGCCGCGCCGCGCACCAGCGCATCGCGCGCGTCGTCCGGGATGTGCCCGGTCACGATTACGCCCGCCGCGCGCGCCTGCGCGATGATCGGCTCCGCGTTCCAGCCCGGCCGCCCGATGATCACGAGCGACAGTTCCTCGCGCGGGCGGCTGAACGCCGCAAACGCCTCGATCAGGCGCGCGTAGTTCTTGCGCGGCTGGACCGTGCCGACCGCGACCAGCCAGCGCGGCGCCAGCGGCGGATCGAAGCGCGGCAGCGGCGCAGTAGGCGCGGCATCCGACGGCGCATCCACGCCGTGATGCACCACGCGGATGCGCTGTGCGTCGGCGCCGTACAGCCGCACCAAGTCGTCGCGCGTGGCCGCCGATACGGCGATCAGCCGCGTGGCGTGCCGCACCGCGCGCCGCGTACTCCATTCGAGATATGCGCGCTGGGCGGGCGTATGCGCCTCCGGAAAGTACCGGTGGCCGAGGTCGTGAATCGTCACGACCGTGCAGCGCGGGTGCGCGATCGGCAGCACATGCGCCGGCACAAACAGCGCGTCAGGCGGCCGCCGCCACGTCTCCCAGCCAAGCCCGATGTGCGTCCAGAGGCGCGGCACGCCGATCACGCGCGTTTCCGCGCGCGCCGGAAACAGGCCGGGCGGCGGCGGCGCCTGCAAGTACAGCCGCCAGCGGTGCACGCCGTCGTCCGCCGTCATGCGCCGGATGACCTGCAAAGCGTAGTTCTCGGTGCCGGTGCGCTGCGCTCGCGCCGCGCGGCTGGCGTCAATGCCGATCAGCATGTGCAAGCGGATTCTAACACAACGTCAGGTCAAACGCGCAATACGCGGCGAATCGGGAGCACCCGTCAACGCTTGCGCAGGTGGCTCACGTTAGCGGTTTCAGAATTATCGGACCGCTCGTCCATACGGCTCGATCGCACCGAAGCGGGCAGCCGGCGGCTTCGACAGGCTCAGCCGACGCCCCTGCGTGCAGGGCAGTGCGTTGCCGGATGGTTCTGCAATCCGTGTCTGGCACACAGCGCATCACAATAGAATCAGGGGACACGACGAACTTCGTCGCGCCCCCTGCGGCATTGCGTGGCTAAATCGCCGAAATCGTGCCCGCTGCTACTTGTGCACGTCCTGCACGGCGAATTCCTTGCCGCCTGCATGGCAGACGGTGCAGGTCTCGGTGGTGCCATTCGCCGTCATGATCTGGAAATGGCCCAGCGCTTCCTTGCCCGCATGGCAACCCTTACAGTTCGACTGGATGGCCGGGGTCGTCGTGACGACCTTTCCACCCTGCGAAACAACCTGCGGCTGTGCCGCGGCCGACAGCGGCAACGTGAACGAGGTGCCGACGTGGCACTTCGCGCAGTTGCGCTGCTGCGCCGAGGTCGGGTACACGATATCTTCCGTGTTCGCGACGCCGCGGCCGTAGAACGACGTATCCTGAGCGCGTTCCTCGCCCATGTGCAGGCTATGCACCATGTAGCCGAGGTGGATCGACTCCGGCGTGCCCTTGTCCTTCGGGCGCTGCGCCTCGTCGGTCGCGTTGGCGTTGTGGCACATCACGCAGTATTCCGGATTGCGCCGGATACCGCCGTGCACCGAGAACGCCGCCGGGCTGCCGAGGTCGAGGTGACACTGGTTGCACAGCTTGCGATCAACGATCGCGCGCCGCGCTGTCGGCTTCGAGGTTCCGTCCAACGCCACGTAGAGCACCGGGTTGTTGTTGCCTTCGCGCACCACGGTGTCCACGCCGCGCGGGCCCTTGATCGTCGTCATGTAGTACGCGGCCATACCGACACCTGCCGTGCCCTTCCAATCGGCCGGGATCGGGTCCTTGAACGTGTAGCGGAACTTGCCGCCGCCGAGATCTTCCAGCGTGCCGGGCCGCACGAACGGAGCGGCGCCAGCAGCCGGGATTGAATTCGGCTGCTCGCGAATCGACGTCTGGTAGTCCGACGCCGGGTACGCGATCACGGCTTCCATGAAGTCCATCTTGTTCGCGTCGAGCGCGCCGCCCTTGCCATCCTTGAGCGTGAACTCAACCGACGGCTTGGCGCCGGGTGTAACAGTCGCCTTGTCCAGCGTGTACACCAAGCCCTTCAACTGCTTCGACTTGGCGGGGATCGTGTGTGCCCCGACCACCGACGCGTCGAACTCGTTGCCGCTGTCCGCCGCGTGGCACGTCTTGCAGCCCGAGTCGTCCTTCTGCGCGCCGGCCGCGTGGTCCTTCAAGCCTTCGTACTTCGCCTTGCCAGTCGCCCAGTCAATGCCGTTGTGGCACGAACCGCAAGCGGCGCGGCTGGGAACGTTCTTCCAGTTGTCGGCCTGCGCGGCATCCTTGGTATGGCAGGTCGTGCAATTGCGCTGATCCTGCGACCAGGTGGCGCCGCTGAAGTCATTCGAGCCCCAATTGTACGGCTTCTTGCCCTTCGCCACGCTCTGGATGCTCGACGCGTTGTGCAGTTGGTGGAACATCACCTTGGCATCAGCCGAGCTGCCGGACGTGGCCTGAACCGTCTGGTCGGTGTGGCAGACCATGCAGTTCGGGAAATCGACGCGCTGGCCGCCATGGCCCTTGACCACGTCGTGGCACGCGTTGCAGGCTGCGGTCTTCACGACTTCGCGCGGCGTGGCGGTGCCACCGGCTGGCACGAACCAGAAGTTCGCGTTCGCGACGTACGCGCGCGCGTTGCGGGTGGCCTGCAGGGTCACCATTGTTGAGGCTGTCTTGTCAAAGTCGGCGGGGATCGTGCGACTGAACACGTACGTGAAGCCGGCTTCGGTCTCCGTCACCTTGCCGCCCTGATCCACGGCACCGACCGTCGACTTCTCCAAAGCGGGCTGGACGGTCTTGCCCTGGAACGTATAGGGCGCGCCTACAGTCGGATTCACGAGGTAGTCCTGCATCGACGACACGCCGCTGGCCTTGTCGGTCACCAGCTTGGCAATGCCGAAGCGGAGGCTGTTCGCATCCAGGTCGGCCACGCGAACGATATTGCCAATACTGTCAACCATCTTGAAGGTCACGACCGGCTTGAGGTCAGCGGTAATGTCGACCTTTGTGATTTCGGCTTTGATGCCGGGTCCGGGTGCGACGACGGCGTTTTTGCCTGCGGGGCCTGCGGGGCCGGCAGGACCGGCTGCGCCGGCAGGGCCGGCCGGTCCGGCGGAGCCGGCTGCGCCGGCGGGGCCGGGCGCCGGCTGGCATGCGCTCAGCAACGGCAGGGCGAGCAGAAGCAGCGCAGCGACGATCATCGCCATGACGAGGTGCTTCTTGGTTTGCATAACTTTACTACTCCTTGAGATGTTAGCGTAACGAACGGCAGTGCTGTAAACGTGATTGGATTTTCGCCTGCTCACCCCTTTCTCCCGACGCCTGCGAGCCGACTCCCTCGTCAGAGTAGCCCGCCGTGCAGCGTCGATGATGCGGAACGATTGTCCGGAGCAGAGAATGCTGTTGTGAGTCGATAGTATTAGACCGCATTTCGCCCCGCTGTGCGTCCGGCGCCGCCGTCAGCGCCGGATTACCACCGGACAATGTTCCGGGTCCTGCTGTGCTGCCAAAGGGATCACGGCGTTCCCGCCCCGGTACCGGCCATTGCCGCTCCATCATTAGGACGGCAGCGTCTGCAGCCCCGCCCGGCCCCGTCAGGGGCACGGGCGATGATCCCGAAATCGGTGAAGTTAATTCAGCGCGTTTGCGCCTAGGCCACCTGCTTGCCGATCAACACCTTGCCGTCGCGCACGATCAACTCGAATGACGGCAGCGGTTTGGGCGGCGGACCCGATACGACCGCGCCTGTGACCGGATTGAAGAAGCCGTCATGGCACGGGCACATGATGCTGTTCTTGCGGTCGTTCCACGAGACGATGCAGCCGAGATGCGTGCAGATGGCGGAATAGGCCTTCATGCCACCCGTCTTATTGTTGATGATAATAACCGGTTTGTCGTTGACCGACACGATCTTGGCCTGGCCGGCCGGGAAGTCTGCGACGGCGCCGACCTCGACCGGGCCACTGCTGCTGGCCGCCGCGCTCTTGGGCAGCAGGTAGCCGATCACCGGCGTCAGGATGCCGACGACCGTCGAGACGACCGAGAAGCCAAGCAGGACCTGGATGAAGCCGCGCCGCGTCACGGGCGCAGATGAACTTTGAGCATTGTGTGTCATGCGAATTCGGCTCCTCGTGTTATTCGGGCGGCAACTGCTTGTACAACTCGCGGCGAATCACATACAGCGACGCGATGGATAGAGCCATGATGACCAGACCGATGATCATGATCTGCCGGCGGAAGCCGCTCTCGTCGATCGCTTTCTTCGCGTCCGCGATGACCTCGTTGGAGGTCGACACGGCCTTGTCGGTCTTTTCCTTCACGACCGTCAGGTCCAGCGTGTGCTGGGCGGCGCGCGCCGTCACCAGGTTCGTCTGGGCGACGGCCATTTTGCCTTCGTCCGGCTCGGTGATCAGCGCCGCCTCGGCCGCAACCTTCAGTTGCTCGTGCGCCAGGTCCATCGACTTCGCACTGCCCGTGATGTTGTCGTACAGCGCCTTCACGGCGTTGGTTTGCGGCGACGTCGGCGGGTGGCAGGTCGCGCAGGCGCGCGGATCCTTGCTGTTCGGGTCGAGCAGGGCGTCGGTCGGCTTCATCACGTCGTAGCGGCCGTGGCAATCCACGCATTTCGGCATGCCCGGTTGGTTGCCGGCGTGCTTGCTCTGCAGGAAGTAGTTCTGCGTCGCGGTGTGGCAACTGCCGCACACATTGGCGACCTCGGCGAAACCGGGCGGCGCGGCGCCGTGCGTGCCGTGGCAGGTCGCGCAACTCGGCGCGCGCGTATCCTGCTTCTCCAGCAGCGCCTGGCCGTGCACGCTCTTCACATACAGCGCGAACTGGTTGGTCGGGATGCCGTACGGCTTCATGTAGTCGGCGTTCGAGTGGCAACTCGAGCACAGGGCGGGCACGTTCATGCTGTAGACATTGGCCGTCGGGTCGTTGGTCTTTTTCGTGGCGTGACCGTCGTGACAGGTGAAGCAGGTCGGCACCTTCATATCCGCCTGCGCCAGTTTGATGCCGTGGGTGCTCTGCTGGAATTTGGACCACTGGTCGGTCGGCAGGTCGTACTGGCGCATCGCCTCGTTGTTGGAATGGCAACTGGCGCACAACGCCGGGATGTCAACCTTCAACGGTTTGCCGATGTAGCCGGACTTGGTCGAGTGCGCTTCTTCCTTAGTCGGCTTGGTCGCGTCGCCGCCGTGGCAATTCACGCAGCGCACGTTGCGCTCGGAGTGGATGGACGACTGCCACTGCTTGACCGGCTCGTTCAGCGCGCCGGTCTGGCTGGTGTGGCAGGTGACGCAGCTATCCTTGTCGGCGGCGGTCGGCGGCACATTCGGAATCGGCGTCGGCGCAACCTGCACGACTTCGCCCGACGCTTCCGTGACGGTCTTGTGGCAACTGCGGCACTGGTCGGACGTGCGGCCGGCATGGCTCGACGGCATCTTCGGCGCGCCGGCTGTGCCCGTTGCGTGGCACGTCAGGCAATTATCGCGGCCCTGCAGCGGGTGCGGGATCTTCGGCGCACTGGACGCCGCGGGGCCGGACGGCGTGCCGCTGGCTTTCGGCGCCGCCTGATGGCAACCCTTGCAGACTTCGTTGGTGCGGCCGGCATGGTCGGTCGGGAACTTCGGCGAGCCGGCGACACCGGTCGAGTGGCACGCCACGCAATCGAGCTTGGCGTCGGGCGAATGCGGGAACGGCGGCGGCCCCTGCTGCGCGAGCACAGGCACCGCGATCAGGAATGCCATGAGCACGCCGATGATGACATACGGCGCGAGAAATCTACGCTTCGGATTCATGAGTGATGTTCCTCCAGACGACTGCGCGGCCTGCGCTACCTACTGCCCGCCGATATATGTCAAGTACGCCATAACAGCCAGCACCGCAATCAACACGGCCAGCATGATCGGGCGCTTGCGCGCCGAGCGCTTTGGCGTGCGATCGAGGAACGGCAGGAAGAACAGCAGCCCCATGCCGATGCCGGGAAGGATAATGCCCATCAGTCGCGGCGCTTCGGAACCGAGGAAGCTGAAGATCGCCGCCACCTTCAGGAACTGGTAGATCGCGAGGAAATACCACTCCGGCTTCACGTGCGGCGGCGTCGCCATGGCGTTGGCTTTGGCTTCGAGGCCGGCTGGAAACAGCGCGGACAGCGTCACCAGGATGCCGAGCACGATATACCAGGCGATGAACTCGCTCAACATGTAATGCGGCCAAAACGGCAGCGTCTGCTTCTCCTCCGGTGCGGCCGGAGCGTGCGACGACTGGTCGCTCATCGAGTCTCCTCCTCGTGCGGATCGGCCAGACCTTGCCGGTGAATCAGCAGGAAATGCAGCGCGAACAGGCCGACCAGCGAGACGGGCAGAATCAGCATGTGCACGCCGAGGAAGCGCGACAGCGTCAGCGCGCTGATATCGGTCCCCGCGCGCAGGAAGTCGCGCAGCCACTCGCCGATCGCCGGGATCGCCTCCGGAATGGTGGTGCCGACCGTCGTGGCCCAGTAGGCGCGCTGGTCCCATGGCAACAGGTAGCCCGTGAACCCGAAGCCGAGCGTGACGAACAGCAAGCCCATGCCCGCCATCCACGTGATCTCACGCGGCGGCTTGTACGCGCCCTGCACGATGATGCGTATCATGTGCAAGATACAGAAGATGATCATCAGGTTGGCGCCCCAGGCATGCACGCTGCGGATCAGCCAACCGAAGTTTACCTGATTCATGATGTAGAGGATGCTGTTGTAGGCGGCATCGGGGGTCGGCTCGTAATACATGGAGAGCAGGATGCCGGTCACAGCCTGGCTGATGAATACGAACAGCGTGATCCCGCCGAGGTAGTAGGTGTGTGCGCCGCGCGGGATGACCACGTGCAGGCTGCTCATGACTAGTTCGCGCACGCCGAGGCGGCTGTCAATCCATTCGAACACTTGTGCCGGCAGCTCGCGGATCGACACCGGGCGAGTCATTCGCATCGCATCTCTCCTGTATGAAATATGGACCTGGCTTCGCCGGCGCCATTGGCGAAACGGCCGCACCGCGTTTGGCGGGGCTGACACGCTCTGCATATGCGCGAATCGTACCGCATGCGCCCTGGCAGCGCCGGCGTCCGCTGGGACCGATAGTTTGTTCCGAGCAAGGCAGGTTGAAGATTGGCGCGCGACGGGAGCCAAGCGTTCGGCTACGCGCATTCCACACGGACTCTGCCCGATCTGGCCGCAAGGACACTCATTCCCCCTGAACAAAACACGCGCAAAACGCCCTTGCAGGCAGTAGTCTGCCGGAATTGGCCCTATAATAGGGTAGTTAGCCGTTGAAATCAATAACAATTTCGGTCGTAATTGGTTCTATTTATCTCAGCGTCATTACCTAACTATACTATGACCTCAAGCGCCGTTCAGGCGTCTATTATTGTTGATCGTGTCCGCATAGTCCTGTCGTGCCTGTCGTACGTACGAGTGAAGCATCGCTTCTCCAAGCGGATTGATGGCATCGTCGCCTTCAAACAGCATCGTACTGCATAGGTAACTAGCAGTCCAGCGCCGTGTTTGCTAATTCGGCGCCGTGAAAGAAAAATGCCTGGAAATAGCGCAATGGCTCAATACTGCAACAAAAAGCGAGAAATCGGCCACAACCATGCACTTGCACCAATTTGCATTTTGCGATAGAATAGCGACGTTAGCAGTCGAGTAGCAAGAGTGCTAAAGAGCCTAACCATTTTAAGAAGGAGGACAGTCTGTCATGAACCTGAAGCCCCTTGGTGATCGCGTGATTGTCGAGCCGTTAGAGAAGGATGAGGTGACGGCGAGCGGCATCTATCTGCCCGAAACGGCGAAGGAAAAGCCGCAGGAAGGCTTGATTCTGGCTATCGGCCCCGGCCGCCTGGACGACAGCGGCAAGCGCGTCGCGATGGAAGTGGCCACCGGCGACAAGGTGATATACGCCAAATACTCGGGCACCGAAGTCAAACTCGGCGAAAAGAAGTACTTGATCCTGTCCGAGAAAGACATTCTCGCGACTATCACTAACTAGGAAATCTACGGAGGAAGATTCGTCATGGCGAAGCAAATCGCATTTTCGGAAGAAGCGCGCCGGCAACTGAAGATCGGCGTGGATACACTGGCCAACGCCGTCAAGACGACGCTCGGGCCCAAGGGCCGCAACGTCGCGCTGGACAAGAAGTTCGGCGCGCCGACCGTCACGCATGATGGCGTCACCGTTGCGAAGGAAATCGAGCTGCAGGATCCGTACCAGAACATGGGCGCCCAGCTCCTCAAGGAAGCCGCCACGAAGACGAACGACGTCGCGGGCGACGGCACCACCACCGCCACCGTGCTGGCGCAGGCGATCGTGACCGAGGGCCTGAAGAACCTGGCCGCGGGCGCCAACCCGATGATGCTGAAGCACGGCATCGAAAAGGGCGCGCAGGCCGTCGTCAAGGCGATCCGCGAAAGCGCCACCAAAGTCGAAGACAAAGAGCAGATCGCCAACGTCGCGGCCATCTCCGCCGCCGACGCGGAAATCGGCTCGCTGATTGCGGACGTGATGGACAAGGTGGGCAAGGACGGCGTCATTACCGTCGAAGAGTCGAAGGGCCTGCAGTTCGAGACCGAATACGTCGAGGGCATGCAGTTCGACCGCGGCTACATCTCGCCCTACTTCATCACCAATGCCGAGCGCATGGAGACCGAGCTGACCGACCCGTACGTGCTGATTACCGACAAGAAGATCAGCGCGGCGACCGATATCGTCCCGATCATGGAGAAGCTGATCCAGACCGGCAAGCGCGAGTTCGTCGTGATCGCGGAAGACGTCGATGGCGAGGCGCTGGCGACGATGGTGCTGAACAAGCTGCGCGGCACGTTCAATTGCCTCGCGATCAAGGCGCCGGGCTTCGGCGACCGCCGCAAGGAAATGCTGCGCGACATCTCGATCCTGACGGGCGGCCAGGTCATCACCGAAGAAATGGGCCGCAAGCTGGAGACCGTGACCGTGGCGGACCTGGGCAAGGCGCGCAAGGTGTCGGCCGACAAGGACAACACCACGATCGTCGAGGGCAAGGGCATCGAGAAGGAGATCAAGGGCCGCATCGAGCAGATCAAGGCCCAGATCGAGACGACGACCAGCGACTACGACCGCGAGAAGCTGCAGGAGCGCCTGGCGAAGCTGGCCGGCGGCGTCGCGATCATCCGCGTCGGCGCGGCCACCGAGACCGAACTGAAGGAAAAGAAGCACCGCGTCGAGGATGCGCTGAGCGCGACCCGCGCGGCCGTCGAGGAAGGCATCGTGCCCGGCGGCGGCGTGGCCTTGATCAACGCGATCAAGGCGCTGGACAGCGTGAAGATGGGCGCCGAGGACGAGCAGACCGGCGTGACGATTCTGCGCCGTGCGCTCGAGGCGCCACTGCAGATGATCGCCGAGAATGCCGGCCAGGACGGCGCGGTGATTCTGCAGAGCGTCCGCCGCGCGCAGAAGGAAGGCAACAACATCAACATCGGCTTCAACGTCATCAGCGGCGAGTACCAGGACATGCTGAAGATGGGTATCATCGACCCGGCCAAGGTCACCCGCTCGGCCGTCGAGAATGCGGCTTCCATCGCGGCGATGATCCTGACGACCGAAGCACTGGTCACGGACATCCCGGAGAAGGAAAAGGGTCCGTCGGCTCCGCCGATGCCCGATTACTAAACCGGATATAGCAGCAGTAGTGCAGTCCTTGAAACCCTCCGGGCTAACCGCCCGGAGGGTTTCTATTTTTCGCGCCCCGCAAGTCTGGTAAACTGTCTGTGCGCCGTGCGCCGGCGCAGACTGACGCAGCGTGCAAGGAGCCTATGACCCCGTTTGAAGAGTTCGTGCAGATCATTGCGCGCCTGCGCGCGCCCGACGGCTGCCCGTGGGACCGCGCGCAGACGCCGCAGACGCTGCGCCGCTACCTGCTGGAAGAGGCGTACGAGGCGCTCGAGGCGATTGACCTGGACGACCCGCGCCGGCTCAAAGAAGAGCTGGGCGACGTGCTGCTGCAGATCGTGCTGCAGGCGCAGATTGCCGGCGAGACCGGCCAGTTTACGATCGACGATGTGATCGCGCACATCCACGCCAAGATGATCCGGCGGCACCCGCATGTCTTTGGCGACCAGCAGGGCGCAACGGTCGAGGAGATCGAGGCGAACTGGGAGACGATCAAGCGCGCCGAGAAGTCGCACGACGCGCCGGCCGAGGTCACGTCGTTCCTGAACGACATACCCAAAGGACTGCCGGCGCTGACCGAGGCGGAGGACATGCAGCAGCGCGCCGCGCGCGTCGACCTGTGGAACGGCGACGCGGCCGACGCCGCTTGGCGCACCGGCCAGGCGCTCAACCGCCTGCGCGAGCACCAGGACGCCGAATCGCTCGGCGAGGCGTTGTTCATGCTCGTCGACCAGGCGCGCCGGGCGGGGCTGGACGCCGAATCGGCGCTGCGCGAGGCGAACCGGCGCTTCGGCCGCTCACTGGGCTAGATGCAGGATTGTTTTCACCGTAACTACACGCGGGGTGGATTCGTTGAGATGGGGCAAAACAGACGAGTCCATGAGCGGTATGAGTGTGATAAAGACTTACCGCCCCTGCAATCTGGCCGTGTCGTGCGTTTTTATAAGTGCTAGTCACCCCACGCCTGCCAGATCCGTACTACCACGACAATCCTGACTATGCAATGGTGAGCAGGCAACGGACGCCCGGATATTGGCATTCGCCGCCTGCTTTGTCACACCACGGTCATCCCTATCGCAGCTTTGCGTCGACTTCGTTCACGGCGGTTTCGAACATCTCTACGACATCGCGCAGAAACTGATTGCGGTCAGGGGAGGGTATCGCGTCCGGAATCGGCGCGGCCGGTGTATAAATCTGGTTGCCAATTGTGTCGGCACGCCGGAAGGACGATCCGCGCCCTTGTTCGCCGAAAGCGCTTTGCCATTCTGTCTTTCGGTCACTCCAGACACGCTGGGTCGCAAACGTGATGAGTCGCTTCGCCACGTTGTCCGCGAGAGCATCATAGATTGCTTGTTTCTCGTCGTCCTGTGGATCAGGCCCCTCCCATTCCACCGGGCTTTGGATGAACACGTAGATCCGCTTTACAAGCTCTTTTCGTAGATCCGCGACCGGCTTAAGCGTATCGTATTCGTCCGCCATATCCGTCGCGAGCCGTCTACTCAGAGCCTTGACGCGCGTCCAATGCTCCTTGCTGAACCCCGGTTTATAGTCAAGCCCGAGCCGAGTCCACCAGGCGTCGTGAAACGCCTCCGCGGCGCTGCGAATCGCCAGTACCAGATTCATACGATCGTAGACCGGCTTCGCCTTCGACGGTACCGGCTTCTCGATGACTTGGTCAATCGCCTCCAGTAGGCTATGCAGTTGTTTGACCGTCCGCCGGCCGGTCGCCACGCTGTCAGAAAGCGGTTCGTGCAGATCAGAAAGGAAAAAGCGGGCCGCCTGCAATCGCCCCCGAAGTGCCCGTTCAGCAAAGGGGCCGAGATTTTCTCCGAACGCTGCAAGTACATTTTCTGCTGATGCCAACACGTGTTGCGTTTTGGCGGAGGTGTTCGGCAGATTATCCCCCTTGACCTGGTCGAAGTGCGTGAACGCGAGGATCAGCTTGCGCGCGTTGCCCGTGGCGACCACTTCGCGCATGGCGGCCACAGGCGCCGCCTGCATCGGCTGGGTCGCGTTGTCGACCAAAACTACGGCATCAACTGCCTCGATACGTCGGCTCACCGCAGTCGATACCGATGAAGACGAGTCCGGTGTGTGGCCGAGTCCTTCGCCGTCCACCAGCACCAACTTCGGGCTCGGTCCAACCAACCACGTCGGTGCGAATGGCCCTGCGACGCGCATCCCGTTGACCAGCGGCGTCAGCAGTCGGCCGTAAAGCGGTTCATAGTTGCTGGAGAACCGAGCGATCGCCTTCAGAAACACCTTGCGATCTTCAAGTGGCGATTCGCCTTGCCAGGTCAATGGCCAACCCGTACGGTTCTTCCGGACATCCCCAGGTGGCAATAGGTCGAAGCGCTTCTCGATCTCGTCCATCAGCACGTCCGCGATTTCGTGGAACTCTTCTTTCTCGCGCAACAGGTGATCCAGCTCTTCCTCGAAAAGCTCATCGAGAACGCGCTCATCCTCTTCGCCGCTGGCCCCAAGTTCGATCTTCAAGTTATCGCCTATGCTGTGCGCGAGCTCACGCATCTGCGCCGTGATGCGTGTCAGAAGTTCGTTTGTGCTATCGAGATCAATCTGGCCAAGCTCTTCGCTCGTCAAAGGTTCAGCGCCCTCGTCACCCTCCTCGTCGTCTTCATCATCAAGTTCGGACTCAGTCAACGCGGGACCATTCCCGAGGATGTAGTTGAAGCGATACCGCTGATTGACGTGGTTCAGCAGCCGACGCAACACGGTAACGTCATCAGCTCCTCGAGCCGCCGCCAGCACCGCCGCTGAAATGCATTCGCTCAAGTACTCGCGTGCCTCGTCGCTCGACACGAAGGTCACAACCGCTCGCCACGGGCCGTCATCGAGCAGTATTTCGATATCATGAATGGTCGTTTTGGCCGTCGAGGTCGATGGAAACCGCTCGGTCTCCGGATCGGTGCCAATCAACTGGCGAACCAGCGTCGTCTTGCCGGCACCCGTGGTCCCGAGAAACAGCACGCGTCGATATCCATCTGTTTCCGTAACGGGTAACGGAATAGCCGCCTCACGCAGGCCGAGGTAGTCTATGATCTCAGGTACCATTTTGTCGAAGAAGATTTCGACCGCCCGCATGTCGAAGCGGCGCTCCGCATCCGCCCGTGCGGCGAGATGATGATATTGCGCATTTTCAAGCAGGTCATTGAGCTGGTCGCGGAGATGTTCGGCTTCCGCTTTGTCCCGCGTACCCAGCCCCCGCCGAACGCGGAGGCCTACGTTGCCCGTCAGAGGATCTTGCCGGACGGGATGGCGGAAAATTACGGAATAACCAGTTCGGTCCTGGGACTGACTCAAGCTTGCTGTATACGTTCTCTTTGCCATTTATCCTCCGTTGTTCCAATGTTGTTCCTGTTGAATGTGATGACAATATAGCACAAATCATTCTTGAAGTCAATTGTTTTAGGAACAACTTTGGAACAACATTTTGTTTGACTATTGTGGAATTGAGACTCACCCGACTCTGACTGGATTACGAATTATATTTCGAGGGTCGACGTCCCGAGTATGTCAAAAAGTACGGCCAAACTTGCGGCACGCATAACTCGATAAGCTCGCCATACCTGTTTCCAAGGCCAAATTCCGGCTAAAGTCGGGAGAGCCCTCCAATTCTAATGCGCTGGGCAGAAGATCTGATTTCTGCCAACATGCGCCACCTGCGCTATAATACGTCGCTGGATTTCCGCGCGAGGCAAGTCATGTGAATGTAATCCCGGAGCGGCTGGCGTTATTCGCCGACGCGCACGGCCATGTCGATTTGATCGAGCAGGCGCTCAAGGTACTGAAGTGGGAGCAAGTCGAGCACATCGTGCTGCTCGGCGATCTGATCGACCGTTCCGACCAGGCGGATTCATGCGCGCTGGCGATGGCGGGGTTCAGCGTGTCCGGCGTGTTCGGCAACCATGAGCAAGAGGTGATCGAGGCGTTGGCGATCGGCGACGACCTGGGGCTGCGGCCCGAGACGATCGACCTGTTCATGGCGCTGGAGCCGGTCATCCTCATCGACAACGTCTGCTTCTGCCACGACAGCCCGCCGGGCATCAGCCACAATCCGATGGAGCACTTTTTCAGCCGGGACACGGCGCTGCCGGCCACGCGCTACCACATCGTGTTCTCGGGCCACACGCACTTTCGCGCCGCACGCGACGAGCACGGCCCGCACGATCTCGGCACCGGCGTGCTGCAGATCCGCCCGCACCGCCACTACAGCATCAACCCCGGCGCGATGACCGCCGGTCAATTTGCCATCTGGGACCGCTCCCAGAGTATGATTCGTTTCTTTAATGTCCATGCCTAAAATGCCTGGCGACCGCGCCGGCGCACCGTCCCGCCGGTCCGGCCGGATGGTCAGCCGTAAGACGAAGATTGTTGCCACGCTCGGCCCGGCCTCGCGCAGCGAGGAGCAGATTGCCGCGCTGATCGGCGCCGGGGTCGATATCGTGCGCCTGAACTTCTCACACGGCACGCACGACGACCACGGCGAGGTCATCACGCGCGTGCGGCGCGTGGCCGAGCGGCTCGGCCGCCCGGTCGGCATAATGCAGGACTTGCAGGGGCCGAAGATCCGCGTCGGCAAGCTGGCAGGCGGACAGCCGGTGCAACTGGAGAATGGCACCACGCTGACGATCACCACCCGTGACGTCGTCGGTTCCGGCGCGCTCGTCTCGACGACCTACCAGGGCCTGCCGAGCGACGTCAAGGCCGGCGACCGCATCTTGCTGGATGACGGCAACCTGGAACTGCGCGTCGAGGCGGTGCGCGCGGACGAGGTGACGACGACGGTTATCCAGGGCGGATTGCTGGGCGAGCATAAAGGCATCAACCTGCCGGGCGTGGACGTCTCGGCGCCCGCGCTGTCGCAGAAAGACCGCGACGACCTGGCGTTTGGCCTGCAGAACGGCGTGGACTACGTGGCGATGTCGTTCGTGCGGCGCGGCGAGGACGTGCTGGGCGCCAAGAGCTTGATCCGCGCGCTGTGCGGTGCGGATGTGCCGGTCATCGCCAAGCTGGAGAAACCGCAGGCGCTCGACAACCTGCGCGACATCCTGGAAGCGGCCGACGGCGTGATGGTGGCGCGCGGCGACCTGGGCGTGGAGTTGTCGCCGCAGGAAGTGCCGATCGCGCAGAAACGCATCATCGCCGCGGCCAACATGCGCGGGCGGCTGGTCATCACCGCGACGCAGATGCTCGAATCGATGATCGAGAACCCGCGCCCGACGCGCGCCGAGGCGTCCGACGTGGCTAATGCGATCTTCGACGGCACCGATGCCGTGATGCTGTCCGGCGAGACGGCGACGGGCGCGTTCCCGGTGCAGGCCGTGTCGATGATGGCGACCATTGCCATGGAAGCCGAGAGAAACCTCGACCGCTGGGGACGGTGGCGCGACAACTCCGTGGTCACCAGCGACGACGCACGCGCCATCGCCAGCGCGGCGGTGGAACTTTCGCTGGAACGCGACGTCAAGGCGATCCTGGCGTTCACGCGCTCGGGCCGCACAGCACGCCTGCTGAGCAAGGAGCGCCCCGCCTGCCCGATCTACGCGTTCTCGCCGGATGCGGTGGTGGTGCGGCGCATGGCACTGATGTGGGGCGTTTACCCGCGCCAGACCCCTTTCGTCTCGACCTCCGAAGCGATGTTCGAGACAGCCGACGAGACTGTACTGGCGCACGGGTTGGCCGAGCGCGGCGACCCGGTGGTGTTCGTCGGCAGCATGCCGGTCATCGACGGCGGGCACACAAACTTCCTCAAGCTGCACCGCATCGGCGAGTCGTAGCGAAAAAGAGACCCCTCGGGGTTTGAACACCCGAAGGGTCTGCGGCTCAGGCGGAGAGGGCGAGATTCGAACTCGCGAGGCTCATCACCTACCCGTTTTCGAGACGGGCGCACTCGGCCACTATGCGACCTCTCCGTGACGCCTTTCCAATCTTAGCATAACTCCGGCGCGGCGCGAAATATGCGCGATAGCGCGCAGCAATTCTCAACTTGGCTTTGTACGGGTACTTTCCAATGCCGCTTGCGATGCGCTGGCCCTCAGGCGCTTGTCACGCAAGCTGGCCCGCCGAAAAAGTGGCGCTGCCCTCCCCCCGACCCCCTCCCAACTCCGTTGGGAGGGGGCGAGATTCTTAGGGGAGGTGCGCGGCGGCTGCGCCGCCGCGCACCTCCCCGTTAGCTTTTCCCCTTCTCCCCCGCGCGCGCGGGGGAG
>JACRMK010000011.1 GCA_016235055.1 Chloroflexota bacterium
TCCCAACGGAGTTGGGAGGGGGTCGGGGGGAGGGCAGCGCCACTTTTTCGGCGGGCCAGCTTGCGTGACAAGCGCCTGAGGGCCAGCGCATCGCAAGCCGCATTGGAAAGTACCCGTACAAAGCCAAATTGAGAATTGCTGTACACCGTGTCAACGGATGGACAACGAATCAGTGGATAGTGAGTGCGCTATCCGTTCATCCGTTCAGCATCCGTTGACCGCTTTTGCAGGCGCGGCTCACTGGCTTCGTCGCGGCGGAGGATGCCGCCCTGCACATGCAACGCGCGCACGGGGCGGCTGAACTGCCCGCCGTACTCGCCCAGATCGCACGTCGTGATGATCGTCTGTTCGTGGGCGTCCACGCGGCCGATGAGGTAGGCGCGCCGCTTCTCATCCAACTCCGACAATACATCGTCGAGCAGCAGGATCGGCGCTTCGCCGGTGCGGCGGGTCATCAACTCCATCTCCGCCAGTTTCAGGCCAACGGCCGTGCTGCGCTGCTGGCCGCGCGAGCCGTAGATGCTCATATCCACGCCGTCCACGAGGAAACGCATCTCGTCGCGGTGCGGACCGGCCAGCGTGACGCCCTGCGCCAGCTCTTTCTGCTCGCCATCCAGCAGGCGCTGATAGAAGTGCGCGCTGACGTCGGCGGGATCGAGCTGCGGCTGGTGAAAAGTGGCGGAGAAGTCCGCGCCGAGCGCCAGCGGCAACTGAAACTCCAACTGCGAGCCGACGTCGAGGTTCGGGCGGTAGAGCAGGCGCAGGCGTTCGCGCCCGCCGGTCAACTGCGGGTGGATCGTCTGCACAAGCTCATCGAGCGCGGTCATCACCTCCTGCCGCCGCAAAACAAGATAGGTGCCGTGCGCGACCAGTTGATCGTCCCACATGTGCACCGACTCGGCGGAGCGGCCGCGCTCCTGCAACTGCTTGAGATGCTGGTTGCGCTGCTGCAAGACCTTCGTATAAGTCGCCAGCGCTTCGGCGTAGCGCAGATCGACCTGCGCCAGCATGTGGTCGAGGTAGGCGCGCCGCTGCGACGGCGGCCCGGTGACGATCTCCAGGTCGGTCGGCACGAACAGCACGACATTCAGCTTGCCGATCCAGTCGAGCGCGCGCTGAGCGGCGCCGTTGGCGCGCAGGCTCTTGCGCAGGCGCGTGCCGCCGTCCGCGCCGCTGCCATTGACGCCGGCGGCCGGCTCCAGGCTGAGCACAATCTCCAACTGCGCGAGCGGCGCGGGCGCGGCGCGCTGCACCTGCGCGGTCAGCCGCGCATAGGCCAGGCCGCTCTGCTGGGCGACCCAGTTGATCAGTTGCGTGTCGGTCTGCGGGCCGAAACTGCGCCCGTTGGCCAGGTAGTAGATCGCTTCGAGCAGGCTGGTCTTGCCCTGCGCGTTGTCGCCGTGCACCACCATCGCACCCGCCGGCAGATCGATCTCCAGGCGCGCGTAGTTTTTGAAGTTAGTGATGCCGACGTGTGTGAGGCGCATGCGGCTACCGGTTCAGCCGCGCGCACTCGCCGCAGCCGACGCGCGGCTCGGCGACCGGCGCCTGCTTGTGGTCGCAGTAGGCGTCGACGCGCACGTGGCGTAGGAGCACAAAGCGCGTCTCAACCGTGGCTTTGAGCAGCAGGTGCGGGCAGGCGTTGCTGGCGAGGATCTGGGGCACCGAGCACTTCGCGCACAGGTCGGGCGACCAGTTGCGCGACTCCGGGTTGCGCAGGACGAGCCGGCACTCCTGCCAGGCGCGGCGGTGGAAGTCCTCGTAGTAGTATTTACACTCGGTGCCGGCGGGCGTTTGCATCGGGCCAACTCGCTCAGGAGAGATCGACGGCGCGACCAGTGCGCGCCGACTCGTACAGCGCATCGAGCACGCGCATCTGCGCGCGGCCTTCGGACGGCGGGTAGCGCAGCGGCTCACCGTCCAGCACGACGCGGGCGAAGTGCTCGGACATGCGCGTGTACTGGTCGAGCGCGGGGAATTCGAACGCCTGCGTGTGGTCGTCACGGTCGTGCAGGAGCACGCGCGTCGGCAGATTGTTGGTGGTGAACGGCTGCGGCAACTCGATGCGGCCGCGCTCGCCGATGACCTCGTAGTGCGTGCGGTATGGCGTGCGGAAGCTGCACGCGATCGACGCGTACGCGCCGCTCGGGAACTGCAATGCGCCAATCAGCGTCTCGTCGACGCGGCTGGCCGCGCCGAACTGCGCCAGCGCCGAGACGCGCACCGGCTCCGCGCCGGCGAGCGTGCGCGCGGCATTGACGCAGTAGCAGCCGACGTCCATCAACGCGCCGCCGGCCAGGCCCGCGTTCAGCCGGATATTCGTCTCCGACGCGATCTGGAAGTTGAAGACGGCGCGCACCATCTGCACTTTGCCGATCGCGCCGGAGCGAATCAACGCCATCGCCTTCTCGTTCTGCGGGTGGAAGCGGTACATGAACGCTTCCATCAGGACGACCTTATGTGAGGCGCAGGCAGCGATCATCGTGTCGGTCTCGGCCGTGTTGGACGCGAACGGCTTCTCGCACAGGACGTGCTTGCCGGCCTGCGCCGCCTTGATCGTCCACTCCGCGTGCATCGAGTTGGGCAGCGGGTTGTAGACGGCGTCCACGTCCGGGTCAGCGAACAGCGCTTCGTAGGCGCCATACGCCTTCGGGATGCCGAGTTGCGCGGCGAACGCCTGCGCGCGCGGCAGGTCGCGGCTGGCAACGGCGGTGACTTCGACGTTGGACGACTGCTGCATCGCCGGGATGACGCGCCGCTCGCCGATGCGGGCGGTGCTGATGATGCCGATGCGAAGTTTGGTCATGTTACACATCCAAACCCTTTGGGTCTGGCAGACGCGAAGGGTTATTCATATCGTTGCGCCAGACTGCGCTTAGGCTTCAGATCCTTCGCGCGCGAAAAGCATTGAATATGCAGCGTACTGCGTTCGCGCTCAGGATGACGCCAATCTACTGGAAGCGGGGCAGCACTTTCTCGATGAACAACTCCACGCCTTCGGTGCTCGGGTAATCGCGGAAGCGGATCTGAATCTGGCGCGCGCCGGCCGCGACGTACGGCTCCAACTGGCGCGTGACATCGTCGGCGTTGCCCTTAAGCACTGGGAAGTTGCCCACCGCGTGCTTGGCGGCTTTCTCCGGGTCGTTCGAGAGGCTGACCATCAGGCAGATCGACAGCGTAATCTCATTGGGGTCGCGGCCGACGTCGGCGCAATGCGCGTGCAGCACGTCGATCTTCTGCTTGAACTCCTCGACGGAGCGCCACGGGAAGTTCCACCAATCGGCGTACTTCGCGGCGGTGCGCAGCGTGCCGCGCTCGCCGCTGCCGCCGATCATCAGCGTGACCGGCGTATCGGGCAACGGGTCGTTGTAGGCGTCCTTGATCGTGTAATACTTGCCCTCGAACGAGGCGGGCGACTGCGTGAGCATCAGCTTCAGGATCTGCGTGTACTCGTCGAGTTGGCGCGTGCGGACGCCGGGCGCGGGATAGTCGTAGCCGTAGGAGCGGTACTCGTCCTCTTTCCAGCCCGCGCCGATGCCGATGATGAAGCGGCCACCGGACAGGTAATGCAGCGTGCCGGTCATCTTGGCGAGCAGGGCCGGGTTGCGGTACGACTGGCCGAGCACAAGCGTGCCGAACTTGAGGCTCGGGTACTGCGCCATCAGGTACGCCATGTGCGTCATGACTTCGAGCGTGTCGTTCGACGCCCCAGGCTTGGGCAGCCACTGGAAATGGTCTTCCAGCCACGCGCTCTTGAAGTGCGGACTGAGCAGGTCCATGAATCGCTTGTTATTGGCACGGATCGAACGCTGTGCCGAGTCGTTGTAGGGCGCCGTCATCGGCACCGGCTGGACGACCCAGCCGAACTCGAGCGGAGTGGCGGGCATAATAGCTCCTTGCGAGCGGGATAAGGCGGCACGAGACCGCGCCTCTAAAGTTACCCGAACTAACGAGGGGTGTCAATGTGCGCCAACAGGCCGAAGCTACGCCATGTGCGACGACAATCGCGAGGGTATACCGCAAAAGTGTCGGGATCGCATGGCCAGACAGACCGTCATTCCGGCACGTTTTTGGCCGGAATCCACTCAAAAAGGGTGACGCTGGCTATGGAGACAGTGGATGCCGGCTAACACCATGCCGGCATGACGATCTATCAGATCACGTAAGGCGAAACCAATGGCTGAGTCGCTGGAAATCCGATTCCTTGATTCGCACCGATTACAGATGCGCGGAATAATCCGGCAACTTGTCGCGCTGTACCAATCGCGACACTTTCGCATCGCTTCCTTCAATGTCGCGGGGCAACCCCTGGAATGGAGCAACGCCCCAGATTTGGTCACGAGAGCCGTCGAGGCAGCCGAAGAGACGCGCAGTTGCTATTTTCTCGCACACCACGACGATCTGGATTTCAGCATCGACCAGCATGTGGCTTGGAACAGCGCGGAGATGGGCGGGTCAAACCGCGCGTGGATTGTGGCCAGCACGAGCAGTACGGCCTATTTCTGGCGAGACGAATACGATGGCGAGGCCTATGCACGAGAGATCTTGAGCATCGGCACTCGGCTTTACGACCTGCTGCGCCCGACATTCGGATGGTGTGATTTCGATCATGGAGAACACACCGCTTTTGAGGATGTTGAAACGCTAAAACTGCCAGCGCTCTACTGGGCCAACTTCTTCGGGCACGCCTACGTCGAGGCGATTGGCCGAGACAAAATACTGTCGGCGCCTAACTGGCAGATTCAGCCCCTGACAGACGGGGGACTTCTCTATGTGCTGGCCCCTTCACCGGGGCTGGATGACTTCGATCTATCACCTGAATCAGTGGGTTCGCATTTTGGAGTGCCGCGAGTCCGATAAGCCTTCTGCGTGGCGATATTCCGCATGCGCCACACGCTTCACATCATCCCCCCAGCGCCAGGCTGACGATGCCGAGCGCGAAGAGCGCGGCGCCCAGCGCGCGCGGCGCGCCGAGCCGCTCGTGACGCAGGCGCCAGCCGTAGAACGCGCCGATGATGACCCCGGTGCCGCGGATGGCGCTGACGTAGCTGACCGGCGCAACCGTCAGCGCCCAGAGTATGATCATGTACGATGAGATGCTGACGATGCCGGTGCCGATGATGCCGACCCAGTTCGCGTTCCAGGTCGGGCGCGCCGTCAGCCGGTAGCGCGAGAGCAGGAAGTACGGCGTGAAGCCGAGCGCCATGACCAGGTAGACGTACAGGTTGTAGATCTTCGGGTCGATCAGGCGCACGCCCTGCCGGTCGGCCAGCGTGTACGTGGCGATGCAGAGGCCGCTCAGCAGCGCCCAGCGCGACGAGACCTGCTCCAGCGACTTGATCGGCTTCCACCAGTCCGACAGCGACGGCAGCGTCGTCAGGTAGATTGCAACCACGATCAGCGCGATACCGAGGTAGCCGGCGGGCGGCAGGTAGTCGCCCGCAACCAGCACCGACCAGAGCGTAACGAATAGCGGCGGCGAGCCGCGCGCCAGCGGGTAGACCATCGAGAGGTCGCCGTGCTCGTACGCTTTCGTGAGCGCGACCATGTAGATCGTCTCGGCGACGCCGGTGACGGCCAGCACCGGCAGCAGGTCGGGGATGACCCATGGCGGCGTGCTGAGCACCGCCACCGGAAGGAAGACGACAATCGAGATGATGACCGAGAAGTAGAGAAACGCCGCCTTGTTTTCGCTTTGCTTGACGAGCAGGTTCCAGAAGGCGTGGACAAACGCCGTCGCCAGCACCGCCCCCAGCGCGAACAGTGCCATGCCGGATGCGCGGCGTTAGGCGCCCAGTTCCGCGCTGAAGAGTGGCGGCAGGCTGCCGCCCCCGAGCCGGATGCCCTGCATGAGGACCGGAATAACGGAGCGGAAGACGGGCAGAAACAGCGAGCGGTCGAGCACGCCCACCAGTTCGATGCGCCAGCCGTCGCCGCTGGCGCCCCACGAGGTGTTGGTCATGAAGCGCAGCGCGACCAGGCTAATGGCGATCAGCATGACCGCGATGGCGAGACCGACGACCGCGCCGGTCATGTGCCCCAGGCCGCCCACCGGCCGGTCGGTGTAGCCGCGCAGCATGTCCATGAACAGCAGCGTCAGCACGATGCCGAATACGAACATCAGCACAAAAAAGGCCAGCACGTCGGACACGGCGGGGATCGTGCGCGGCGACAGTTCCAGCAGTTTAGTGGACACGACGCTGTAGAGCCGGCTGGACAATACGATGCCCGCATAGAAGCCGCCCAGCGCGAGGATGTAGCGGATGCCGCCCTGCCACAGCCCCAGGAACATGCCGACGAACAGGAATAGAAGAATTACGATATCCAGCCAATTGATGCTCATGGCGACCGCTTTCTGCCGGATGCGCCGGCGCGCCGTTCTTGTGCGGCAGTATAGCGGTCATCGGCAGGCGGCGTCAAGTGAGAAAAAGGTAACAAGGGGCAGGTGTCAGGGAACAGGGCGCAGGGATCAGGGGACAGGGATCAGGGAACAAGCAGGCGAAATAGACGGGCCCTTGAGTACATTGATACTCAAGGGCTCGTGGTTTTAGAGCAGATTCCAGATCGATGGATGGCGCGTGACGTCAGTCGCAACCAGGCCGTCATGCCGGCGAAAGCCGGCATCCAGACCACAATCCTGGACTCCGGCTTTCGCCGGAGTGACGGTGCGGCGTGTTGGTACCATCAACTGGCCAGGAAACCGCTCTATTGCCGTTATTCCGTGCTATGCGCGCACCGTCAGGCGCGCAACTCGGCCCCGGCGGCGTCCTGCAGCTTCTTGATGATGCGCGCGCGAATCTTGGCCGCCTCGTCGTCGGTCAGCGTGCGCTCGTCGTGCTGGTAAGTGAGCGCGTACGCTAGTGACTTCTTGCCCGCGCCGAGCCGCTCGCCGCGGTAGAGGTCGAACAGCGCGACGGAGCGCAGCATCGAGCCGCCGGCTTCCTCGATCAGTGACTGGATGCGCGCGGCGGGCGTCTCCTCGTCGACGACGATCGCGATATCCTCGCGCATCGCCGGGAAGCGCGGCAGCGACTTGAAGCGCTTGGGGCCGGCCAGTTCCTGCAGCGCCTCGATGTCCAGTTCCGCCACACAGACCGGGTCGGACGGGAAGTCGAAGTGCTCGCGGACGCGCGGGTGCACCTCGCCGAAGACGCCGATGCGCCGTTCGCCGGCGATCAGCACGGCCGAGCGCGCCGGGTGCAGCGACGGGCTTTCCGACGGAACGTACTGCACCTCCGGCAGGCTCAACTCGCGCGCCAGCGCATCGACGATGCCCTTCAGGTCGAAGAAGTCGAGGCGCGGCGAACCGGCGCCGGCCAGCCACGATGTCTGCGCGCGCGGCCCGACCAGCGCGATGCTTAGGCGGCGCTGCTCCGACGGCAGGTTGCTGCCCGCCTGTGGCAGGTAGACCCGGCCGATTTCGAACAGCAGCACCCGCTCGCGGTGGCGCAGCGCGTCGCGCAGGGTGTCGAGGATGCTGGCCATCAGCGTGTGGCGCATGACGCGCCGCTCCGGGCTGATCGGGTTGGCGATGGTGACGTACGATGCCGGGTCGAGGTCGGCCTCGGTCGGGTCGGGGGTGAGCAGCGACTCACGCTCGACGGTCGTCAGCGAGTAGGCGATGATCTCCTGCAGGCCGGCGGCGGCCAGCGTGTCGCGCAGGCGGTCGTCGAGTTCCAGCGCCAGGTTGCGGCGCTGCGGCGGCAGTTCGTCGTGCAGGAGCGTCGGCGGAATCTGGTCGTAGCCGACCACGCGCGCGACCTCCTCGACGATGTCGGCCGGGATCGCCACGTCGAGCCGGTGCTCGGGCACCGTGACGACGAGTTCAGCGCCGTCCGACGCGGTCGCGAAGTCGAGCGAGTGCAGGATGGCACGGATGCGCTCGAGCGGAAGGTCGACGCCGAGCAGGCGCTTGATCTCCGACGGGTTGAAGCGGATGATCGTGGCCGGGGCGCGGCCGGGATAGGCGTCGGCGATCTCCGGCGCGACCGTGCCGCCCGCCAGTTGGCGCATCAACTCGCCGGCGCGCTCGGCGGCCGGGATCGTATGCGCGGGCGGCACACCGCGCCCGAAGCGGGCGGTCGCCTCGCTGGGCAGCTTGAGCGTCGTCGCGGTCTTGCGGTTGTTGATGAAGTTGAAGCTCGCCGCTTCCAGCAGGACGTTGCGCGTCTGGCCGTCGATCTCCGTCTCCGCGCCGCCCATGATGCCCGCCACGGCGATTGAGCCGGTCGTGTCGGTAATCATCAGCATATCGGCGCCCAGCGCGCGGTCCACGTTGTCCAGTGTCAACATGTGCTCGCCGTCGCGTGCGCGGCGCATGGTGATCGTCGGCGATGCGCCGCCCGCGCGGGCAGACAGCTTGTCGTAGTCGAAGGCGTGCAGCGGCTGGCCCCATTCGAGCATGACGTAGTTGGTGATGTCGACGATGTTGCTGATGGCGCGGATGCCGGACAGGCGCAGGCGGCGCTGCAGCCATTCCGGCGACGGCGCGGTCTTGACGTCGCGCGCGAGCGCAACGGAGTAGCGCGGGCAGAGGTCCACGGCGTCGATGCGAATGTTCGCCCAGGAGCTGTCGCCGGCCAGCACCGACAGGGCGCGCGAGCCAAGCCGGCCGCTGGTCGTACCTTTGAACGGAACGCCGGTCAGCGCGGCGACCTCGCGCGCGACGCCGATGATCGACTGGCAGCGCGCGATGTTCGGCAGGATCTCGATGTGCAGGACGACATCGCCCATGTGCTCGGACAGCGGCATGCCGACCGGCGCATCGGAGTCGAGGAGGATGATGCCCTCGTGCTCTTCCGAGAGACCAAGCTCCTTTTCGGAACAGACCATCGCGGTGGACGGGATGCCGCGGATCTTCGACGGCTTGAGCGTCATCAGCTTCTGGCCCTCGGCGTGACCGTCGTACAGCTTCGAGCCTTCCATCGCGAAGACGACCTTGGGGCCATTCGCGAGCCTACCCTGGCCCTTGAGATAGAAGATGTTGGGCGCGCCGGTAACGACGCGGTGCAGCGCGGGCGCGCCGTAGTCCACATCGGCCAGCACGAGGCGGTCGGCATTGGGGTGCGGCATGACCTCGACGATCTGCGCGATCTTGATCTTGTCGGGCTCCCAGGCCAGGCCGATGTTCTCGTTCATACCCCAGGCGTTCGGCACGGACGGCGCGACGCCGATGTAATCGACCTTGCTCACTTCCGCGCCGGCGACGGTCAGGCGGAACGCCAGTTCGGTCGGCGAGACGGTAATATCCACGAACTCTTTAAGCCACGAAAGCGGTACTCGCATGAGAGACTCCAGTAGGCAGAAGACAGTATTCAGTAGTCAGCAGTCAGAAGGCAGAAAGTGAACAGTGAACAGTAAACCGTGAACAGTGATTAGCGAGACGCGTTGGGTACGAGCGGCAGCCACTGAACTGTTGACTGTTCACTTGCTGTTAGAATTGTTCCAGGAACCGGATGTCGTTCGAGAAGAAGTAACGGATGTCGTCGATGCCGTACTTCAACATGGCCGGGCGCTCGACGCCCATGCCGAACGCGAAGCCGGAGAAGACGGCCGGGTCGTAGCCGCCGTTCTGCAGAACGACCGGGTGCACCATGCCCGCGCCGGCGATCTCCAGCCAGCCGGTGTGCTTGCAGACGCGGCAGCCTTTGCCGTCGCAGAGCATGCAGTCCATATCGACCTCGATGCTCGGCTCCGTGAACGGGAAGTAACTGCCGCGGAAGCGCACGCGGCGGTCCTCGCCGTACATCATGCGTGCGAACTCGGTGAAGACGCCTTTGAGATCGGCGATCGTCAGATTGCGGCCGACGGCGAGCCCCTCGACCTGGTGGAACATGAACTCGCTGCGCACCGTGACTTGCTCGTTGCGGAAAACGAGGCCGGGCAGGATGACGCGGATTGGCTGCGGGCAGTACTCGCGCATGGCGTGAATCTGGCCGGGCGAGGTGTGCGTGCGCAGGATGACGTTCGGCGTCGTCGTGTAGAGCGTGTCCTGCATGTCGCGCGCCGGGTGGTGCGGCGGGATGTTGAGCAGTTGGAAGTTGACCTCGTCGGTCTCGACCTCGCGCGCGCGGTAGACCTGGAAGCCCATCTGCCCGAAGACGCGATAGACGTCGCGCAGGGTCTGCGTGCTCAGGTGCAGGCGGCCGGACGTGGTCGGCACGCCGGGCAGCGTGACGTCAACGCGGGCGCTCTGCAGCGCGTCCTGCAGCGCCTGCGCCTTCAGGTCGGACAGCCGCGCCTCGTAGGCCGCCTCCAGGTCGCGCTTGAGCGCGTTGGCCGCCTGTCCGAACGCGGGGCGCTCCTCGCGCGGCAGGGTGCCGACCGTGCCGAGCAGGCCGGTCAGCGAGCCTTTGCGCCCGAGCACGGTGACGTGCCACATATCGAGCGCGGCCAGGTCGGCCATCGCCGCGAGCGACGACAGCGCTTCGCTGCGTAGGGTTTCAATGGCAGATGACATACACACACCTCTCCGACTAAGTTATCCGCGAATAACGCGAATCTTTCTTTTGTCCACGAAGGAACACCAAGAGAATCTATTCGCGTTCATTCGCGAGATTCGCGGATTCTATTTGTGTTACTTCGTGTGACTTGGTGGATAAACAAAAAAAGCCCCCGCCCCGAATAGGGACGAGAGCGTTTGCACCCGTGGTACCACCCATCTGGCACGCCGCTTGAGCGGATATGCCGCTTTGGCCCGTTAACGCCGGGAGGGCGGAGCGGCCTACGCAGCGAATGATCGCGTTCAGCCGTCGGCTCGGGAGTGAACTTCCGCGCGGGAGTGCGTGCGGCGGCTCTCAGTCGGTGGCCGCCATTCCCTGTCCGTATCCGCGCGCGTACTCTCTCTGTCGTCGCCTTTAGAGAAGCATTATAGCAAAGGGCGGGAGGAGACCCAAATGAGCACTGGCGAATGCGGCGATTGACACCCATACATGCCTCGGCTATGATGAACGCGGGTCTCAACAGCACGATGGGAGGACATGCCATGAGCGAACGCGTTCTGTACAAGTGCGTGCGGTGCCTGAATACGTTTGTCGTGCCGCCGGACACGAACTGCCCGGAGTGCGACTGCGACCACGTGCTGGAAGTGCATATCGGCGAGCCGGGCAGCGAGTCGACGCAGCCGATCACGGAAGGCGGCAAAGTGGTGACGCACGCGCCGCGCTGGTGGGTCTTCCGCGAAGGGCCGTACGGCCGGCGAGTCTGAATGTTAAACCCTTCGGGTCTTCAAGACCCGAAGGGTTTTTCTGGCCGGCGGGCGTTTGCGTGCCTTTTGAATCTTCCGCAGCCGCACGTAATATTGAAGTCCGGCCTGGTTCGCCGCACGACCAACTATGTTCAAGTCATTTCTACAGAAGCGTGAGAACGACAAGCGCCGCAAAGAGTTCGAGCAGTTAAGCGACGCGCAGTTTGTCGATCTGCTGAAGCGCAACTCATACGCGATCAAGCCCGACGATGTCATCGGCCGACTCGGACTGGCGGGGGCGCAGGCGCTCCTGACGACCGAGTGGGACGCGGCCAAGTCGCTGACCGAGGTGCCTGCCTGGCGACACCTGCTCAAGCGGCTGGCGGTGACGCTGGCCCAGCGCAATGACGGCCACGACTTCCTGCGCGCCTTCTACGGCGTGGAGGCCGGCGCGCCCGACGCGCGCGCCATCCGGCTGGCGTGCCTGCGGCTGGCGACCGTGCCGCGCTACGACCGCGAACCGGTGCTGATCCTGGTGTCCGACCCCGGCGAGCCGGAGATCGGCACGGGCTACCCGATGCCGATCAAGTTCGTGACCCGCGAGCGCTACGCGCAGGTCGAGGCCGACTACCGCGCGCAGGACCTGCGCACCGACTGGTGGCAGGAGGACCTGTGCCCGGCCGCGCGCGCCATCGAGTACGGCGCGGGCGGCACGGCGACCCTGCGCTTCCTGTGGGACGGGCTCGGCAACGGCGAGCGCTACGAACTGCGTCGGCTGGCCCCGTCACTATGGGGCGTGGTCGATTACGGCGAGTTGTTCGTGGAATTGGAGTGAGCGGCGCACTCCCTGCGCGCCCGTAACCGGTGACCGAGCAGATCCTCACGCCGCCTGCACCCGCCAGCCACCGCGGGCAGTTGATCAGCGGCACACTGTACCTCGTTCTGGCGATCCTCGCCATCGGCGTCGTGCTGCCGCAGTTTCTGGGCAGCGACCGCGACCGGCTGGCGCCGCTTTTGCAGACCGCGCGGCCGGAGCTGCTGGCGCTCGCGCTGGCGCTCGAGACGCTCCGCTACATCGGCTTCGGGCTCGTCGTGCGGCAGATCGCCAAGCTGCTCGGGCGCACGATCCCGCCGGCCGACACGGCGCAGATGATGCTGGCCTCGTACGCGCTCAGCCGCATCTTCTCGCTGGGCGGCGCGATGGCGTTCATCGTGCGCATGCAGTTCTTCCTGCGGCATGGCCTCTCGGCCGGACGCACGCTGGCGCTATTCATCACCCATAACGTCCTGAGCGGCGCGGCGCTATTTGTCACCTATCTGGTCGGGGTCTCCGTGCTCTGGTCACGCAGCGAACTGGAGGGCGCGCGGCTCTGGCTCGCGCTCGGCTGGACGGTGGTGGTGATTGGCGCGGCGGCGGTGCAGATCGCGCTGGGGCTGTATCCGGGTCTGCCGGAGCGAATTTTCCAGCGGGTGTTGGGAGTTGTGCAGGCGCGCGCACCATTCCTTGTCCGGCACGCGATTGCATTGGGCGGGCTGACCAGCCTGGCGCTGTGCGCGGGCGGTGTCGTCGCGTATTTTCAGTCCGCGTCGGGTTGGACTCAGGTCGCCGCGCTGGTCTGGGCGGCGGTCTTCCTCGTTGTCACGGGCATGCACGGGCTGATCGCGCGCAACGAGCGCATACACCGGATCCTGCGGGTGGCGCTGGCGCGGCGGCTGCCGATGGTGCTGCGCAGCGGGTGGTTTCACCCCGACGCGTCGCGCCAGTTCGCCGGCGAACTGGCGGCGGGCACGCGCGCCTCGTTCGGGCAGCCGGGCGGGCTGGCGCGCGCCTTCGTGTTTCAGGCCGGCGGATTGGCGGCCGACGTCGTCACGCTGATCGTGGTCGCGCAAGCGTTACAGATACCAATGTCCGCGCCGCTGATCGTCGCCGCTTACATAATCGCGTATTACGCGCAACTAATCGCGCCGACGCCGGGCGAAGCGGGCGCGATGGAGTTCGCGCTGCTTGGCGTGCTGGCCGGGCTCGGGCTACCGGCGCTGCAGGCCGCCGCGCTGACGCTGCTGTTCCGCTTTATCTCGTTCTGGCTGCCGATCCCCGTCGGCGTCATCTGTTACTTCAACCTCAAGCGACAGGGCAAGATTTAGCGGCTGCGCGCCGCAAACCACGTCCGTTTGATCCACAGTGAGACGTACACCAATGCGATCGCAAGCTAACGGCTAAAATCAAAGAACGGTTAGAAGTCAAATTCGGCAACGAGTGGCAAGTGATCTGAGGTGACCTCTGAAGCCTCCGCTTGAGCCACATCACAACGACGAAGACTGCCTGTCAATCTGCCAGAGGCAAAGAAGTAGTCGATTCGCGCGCTAGGGCAATTGCTTGGAAATGTAAAACCCTCTGATTGAGGGTTACACATGCGATAGCAATCAACGTAACCGGCCCGCATCATCCTGCGCACCGCCAGCCGCGACGAGTAACGAAACTGGACTGCAAAGATCGCCGCGTACAGGCGAGACAACTTCTTGAGAGAAACATGGTCGCCAGGCGCAGTCGCGTTGAAATCGCCCGCGAGCACGGTCAGGGCAGCCGGATGAGCCGCACTGTAAGCCGCTATCTGGCGCTCGATGACCGATAGTTCGTAGGTGCGCCACAAATCGTGAATCATGCCCAGATGCAGACCGAACACGTTAATGTGCGGCGCACGGGGTACCTGGAGAGATACCTGCAATAGCGTGCGCAAGAGCGGAAACGGATGAAATGCCTCCGCAGCTAAGATCGTGTTGCGAGTCAACAGCGCAATGTTACGGGTGCGGGCATTGCTGTCCGCAAAGACCATCGACATGTCAAGCGCATCGGCAAAGTACCAGGCGTTTGCCCGGTCAAGCACTTCCTGCAGCACGATCACATCCGGCGCAGCATTACGGAGGCTTTGCAGCACAGCGAGGCCGCGACCGACAGCGCCTTCACGAATATTGAACGTGAGAATCCGCACAGATATTATCCTTGCGTGCCTTTGCAAATGTCCGGGGTTCGCGCTGACGGGCATGATCGCGGTCTGGCGGCCCGCCAGCGTCGCCTCCGCATCGGCACTCCGCCCGCACCTTAATAGTGACGGGGATTTACAGTGTACCGAAACTGAGGACAATCTTCAACGGCATAGTGCAGCGCGCGTACTGTCGCAGCCGACAGCAATCCGCGCCAAAATCAATGCGGACGCACAATCAGTTCCTTCTGCGCCCGACACCAATGGAGCGCTCACACTGCCTTGCGCTTAGTCAGTGGTTCTACCCGAAGCGCAGCCGCCAATGCGGACATGGCCAGGACAATCCCCAACCAGATTGCCGGCCGATATCCACCCAGATAGTCATAGGCCACGCCGAACACCAGTGGACCGAAGGCCGAGCCTAACACGCCGGTCATCGTCACAAATCCCCGGATCTCTCCCTGGTATTTACGCCCGAAAAGGTTGACCCACACCGTGCCGTCAAATAACGTACCCGCACCCGAGAAGATGCCGTAAGCAATGGTATACAGAAACAGGAGCCACGGTTCAGTCATAATAAGGGTCA
Source organism: Chloroflexota bacterium (assembly GCA_016235055.1). NCBI lineage: Bacteria > Bacillati > Chloroflexota > Chloroflexota bacterium. The sequence goes on from JACRMK010000011.1 coordinate 14,753, forward strand.
ATGCAGTTGCGGCAGCTAGTCCGGCCATCTGCACGCCAACCAAGTAGTTTGGACGCACGCGATTGACGAACCAGCCAGCGATAAGGATAACACCGCCGGTCGTCAGTGCCGTCAACGCGATGGTGTTTGCGGCGACGGCAGGAGAATGACCGAGGCTGGCAAACAACGACGCTTGGTGAAAGATCAAGGCTGTGCCCCAGGCCGCAGCGAGTACTCTCGCCACCGTAAAAACCCAGAAGAGGGGTGCCTGCATCGCTTCCTTTAGCTGCCAGTTTTCCTCCATAGCTGCATCTTCGCTGATTCGGCTGACGGGCAATCCATCCGGCAGCAATCCGAACTCTTCGGGCCGATTACGCAGAAAAACAGCCAGCAAAGGCATGACGATAAAAGCTATACTGGCACCCGTCAGCAGCCAGGCAGCACGCCAGCCATACGCTTCGATAAAACTCTGCATCCACGGCAGGTAAACTCTTTGAAAAAGGGCAAACGCCAGCAGCGATAGTCCCATCGCCCAGCCGCGGCGGCGCCTAAACCACTGCGCGATAGCGGTCGAACTCACCAGCGACAATGCTCCCTGCCCCAGTCCTCGAATCGCAATGAAACTCAGCAAAATTGTAAAAGGGCCGCTTATCAGCGAACTGCCCGCCAGCGCAGCGGCAAACAATATAGTGATAATGATGCTCATGCGGCGGTTACCATGCCGGTCGATTTGTTTACCGACCCAAATCAGCGAAAGCGCCGCTAGAAAGGTCCCGAGACCATACAATCCGGAAACGGCTGTGCGGTCAAGGCCAAAGTCGGTGATGTAGTGGTCGATGAACAGTGAAACGGAAAAACTCTGTCCCGGGGCCGTAGCAATCAGCCCCAGCGTCGCCACGAAACAGACCACCCAGCCGTAAAAGACAGGTGAATATTGAACCAATCTGCTTTTGCGAAGCCTATAGGTTTTTGCAGTCATGTCCAATGTGTTTCGCCAGATTGCTCGAAAAAGCGCCCGAAATTGCCTCGGCATTCCGTGGCCGCGCCGCTCGCACTGAACGACAGTCCAGGCCTCGATGTTTCAGCTCTCAAGCGCGCGTGAATATATATTTTCACAGATGATGCCTACCTACACTTCAAGGTAGACGTGCTTGATTACACGGGAAGGGAAGTTTCACGGCAACCCACTTGCGAAAGCGAAGGGATTGCCTGGGGGAGACGGCAGGCGCGGCTGCCTGCTGCTATCCGCTCTAATCGCCTACGGGGGTGTAAGCGAAGGCGTGGCGATCTTCGGTAAGGCGCCAAAGCAGGATCGCCTAGGATGGCTACGGTACAAACAGGAAACTGCTAGAAGACACAGTTGCACCGCAATGTCCTCGGCAATCATGTTTTGAGGATTGTCGTCGCTGAAACTCATAACAAGGAACGGGTGAAGTATATCATCATGGGTGAGACGCGTCAATGACTCGAGTTACCTAGCCTAATATCTTACCGAGCGAGGCATCGTTGCCTAATTAGGAAATCTTACCCGGTAGTGCGTAGATTCACGCATGCCATTTCATGTGCGGAGGCCATGCGTGAATCATTCCAAACCATCAGTCAAGTATC